>CAZQMH010000260.1:0-3556 GCA_964594435.1 uncultured Alcanivoracaceae bacterium | reverse complement strand
TATGAAGCGATATTTATCCAATCTATTTTGCCATTTTTCCCATAAATTCCATTCTCGCATGAAATATTCAGGCTAAAAATGAATTGAAATTTACCCAAATACAGATAGACAAAAGCCAACTTTCTGAGTTTCTCAAGAAGTTGGCTTTTGTCTATCTGGATTTGGGTTTAAGCCCAAATCGAAAAATTAACCTTCTTTCGCAGGCTTTTCAATCAGAGCTTTCATGGATAATTTTACCCGTTTTTGCTTATCAATATCTAATACCTTAACCTTGATAATATCACCTTCGGTTAGGACATCGGTCACATTAGCTACACGCTCATGTGCAATTTGTGAGATATGAACCATGCCATCTTTGCCTGGTAATAAGTTTACAAAAGCACCAAAATCCATTATTTTAACAATTTTACCTTCATAAATCGCACCGATTTCAACATCAGCGGTGATTTGTTCGATGCGTTTGACCGCATTGCGAGCATCATCGCCATTAACGGCAGCAATTGTCACCACACCATCATCATTAATCTCAATGGTGGTATTGGTTTCTTCAGTTAAGGCTCGAATCGTGGCTCCGCCTTTACCAATCACATCGCGAATTTTGTCAGGATGTACGGTAATGGTGAGCAATTTTGGTGCATAATCAGACATTTCATCACGTGTTGCACTTAATACTTTGTTCATTTCACCTAAAATATAATCACGACCACCTTTGGCTTGTGACAGAGCTTTTTGCATAATTTCTTCGGTAATGCCTTCAATTTTGATGTCCATTTGTAAAGCCGTTATGCCATCAGCCGTTCCTGCTACTTTAAAATCCATATCACCCAAGTGATCTTCATCACCTAAAATGTCAGATAAAACTGCAAAATCATCGCCTTCTTTAATTAAACCCATGGCAATACCCGCAACAGGTGCTTTTAATGGCACGCCTGCATCCATCATGGAAAGCGAAGAACCACAAACAGATGCCATGGAACTTGAACCATTGGATTCGGTAATTTCAGAAACAACTCGAATAACATAAGGAAATTCTTCATCCGTTGGCATCACTGCCATCAGTCCACGTTTGGCAAGTTTTCCATGCCCAATTTCACGGCGTTTGGGACCACTCATAAAGCCTGTTTCGCCTACGCAAAAAGGAGGGAAATTATAATGCAACATGAAGCGGTCTTTGTCTTCACCATCGAGTGAATCAATCATTTGAGCATCACGACCTGTGCCAAGTGTTGTGACAACAATCGCTTGCGTTTCTCCTCGGGTGAATAAAGCCGAGCCATGTGTTCGTGGTAAAACACCTGTTCGCACAGAGATTTTACGCACATCAGCCAAATCACGACCATCAATACGTGGTTTGCCCGTAATTATTTTCTTACGCACATGGGTCTTTTCGATTAAAGCAATAATTTCATTAACTTCTTCGGCACTTGGCGAGCCTTCTTCCTCAGTGACAAGAGAGTCAACAGCATTGGCACGCATGGCGTTCAATGCTTCATAACGCTCTGCTTTGTCATGTGTGTTGTAGGCAGAAACCAAATCTTTGGCAATGATTTCCTTAACTTTATTGACCAAGTCTTGATCGATTTTTGCTGGTTCCCATGCCCATTGCTCGACGCCAAGGTCAGTTACCATTTCATTAATGGCATCAATAACGACTTGTTGTTCTTTATGCCCAAAGCTCACAGCTCCAAGCATGACTTCTTCGCTTAACAAATCAGCTTCAGATTCTACCATCAAAACAGCTGATTGTGTGCCTGCAACCACTAATTCCAATTGCGAGTCTTTTAGCTCTTCGTTACTTGGGTTGAGAATATATTCGCCGTCCTTGTAACCGACTTTTGCCGCAGCTATTGGACCATGAAAAGGAGCCCCAGATAAACTCATGGCTGCCGAAGCACCAATCAGTGCTGGAATATCCGCATCAATGTCTTCGCTATAAGAAAGCACATTGGCTACGACTTGAATTTCATTTTTAAAACCTTTAGGAAATAAAGGTCGAATAGGTCTGTCAATCAATCGACAAATCAATATTTCTTTTTCTGTAGGACGACCCTCACGTTTAAAGAATCCTCCAGGGATTTTACCAGCCGAATAGGCTTTTTCTTGGTAATTTACTGTTAATGGGAAAAATCCTTGACCAGGATTAGCTTCCTTTTTGGCAACAACTGCCACCATGACGACCGTATCGCCCATTTTTACCATGACAGTCGAACTTGCTTGTCTGGCAATCTCGCCTGTTTCTATTTCAACCGTATGTTTACCATACTGGAATTTTTTTATGTATTTAGCCACTGCTATTTTCACCTTTTCTAATATTAAATTTCTTTTCGTTTCCGCTAAAAAAAAAGGTACATTTTGTACCTTTTTTACCAAATCAATGTTTGGGTAATCCCAAATCTCGATAGTGAATCGCAATAAAAAGCGCAAGCAATTGATGTACATAAGGAGTTAGCAAAAACTAAATCCACCTGATTGGTGATTAAGTTTTTTGGCAATTTCTTAGGTGCATTAAGGGCTTGTGCTCTCATTGTGATTTCACTATCGGGGTGTGGGGTAATGCTAAAACTATCTACGCAATCCTAAGCGTTTGATTAATTTTTTATAACCTTCGGCATCTTTACCTTGCAAATATTTTTGCAACTTACGGCGTTGATTAACCAACTTCAAAAGTCCTCTACGAGAATGTAAATCTTTTTTGTGTGATTTAAAATGCTCGGTAAGATAAGTAATACGTGCGGTTAATAAAGCGATTTGAACATTGGCAGAACCCGTGTCGTTTTCGCTGGTTTTATAATCATTGATAATTTCTTGTCTTTGTTCTACAGTCAACATGACTTTCTCCTGTTATTTTAATGATGAATTATTCATCAAGTTATATGACCAATCAAGCGTTGAACATTCGCATTGACCAGATTTATTCTCGCAAGTGTTTTCGCAAGACAGCGTATTTTAAGGGAAATCTCTCAACAATACCAATAAATAAAGCTAATTTGGTTGAAAAGTGGCTGTTTTTTCGGTACTGTTTGCGACCATTTAGAAGAAAAGTACCATGAAAGATTTCAAGCACTTGCTGCAATCAGCCACAAATGCCATGCACAATGCCTACGCACCCTATTCTAATTTCAAAGTTGGAGCGGTTATAGTGGATGAAAAACACGCTATTCATGCAGGTTGCAATGTCGAAAACTCCGCCTATCCATTAGGAACTTGTGCCGAAGCTGCGGCACTTTCTGCCATGGTCTTAAGTGGTGCAAAAACCATAAAAAAAATCCTGCTGGTATCATCAGGACAACACATGGTCACACCATGCGGAGGCTGCCGACAAAAAATTGCAGAATTTGCCGATGAAGATACCGAAATTATTATTTTCCATAAAGAAACAATATCAACATTTAAGCTCGATACTTTGTTGCCCTTTTGTTTCGATAAAAAGCACCTAGGAGCTTGTCCGAGAATAGATAATCTATTACAGAAAAGCTGGATTTGTGCTATTTCCCGCTTTTTCTCGGCAAATAGCGGTGCTATTCTTCTCAAAAAACCGAAAAATAGCCCTAAACCC
>CAZQMH010000259.1:0-3564 GCA_964594435.1 uncultured Alcanivoracaceae bacterium | reverse complement strand
TGTCCATATTCCTTTGGGTCAATTGCGTGACGAGTGTGAGCAAAAACTCGATAAAGATGTGCCCGTTATCACTTGTTCAAGCACGGGATTACGCTGTGCTTCCGCTGCCTTTTTGCTTGCCACTTTGGGTTATGATGTATACAGTATGCAAGGTGGTGTTATGAGTTTGTTGAAATTAGTAGAGTCTCAAGAAGGCTGAGCCCCAAACCACCCCTTCTTATTTGGGTTAATCTTGGTGCTCGTCTCTCTTTAATTTCGACAATTTTTTTGCATACTTGCTCTGCACAATTTCTACAATAACCAAAATAGCCAAAACAAAATAGAAGGTTGTTTTACTCATTGGTGTTATCGGGAAGCTGAAGAATTTGAGATGAGCCAAATGCCCGCCTTCGCTGAGCAACATGATGCCAACGATAAATAAAACGAACAATCCCAATACTTCGTACATGCGATTTTTCTGTAAAAATGCAGCAACGCCATCTGCCATCCAAATCATCAAACCTGAACTAATAAGTATCGCCGCTGCCATGATGTAATAATTTTGGGTTAATGCCATCGCACTTAAAATAGAATCAAAAGAAAAAACAAGATTCATGATAACCACCATGGTGAGTATTTTATTAAAGGATTGCGATTTTGTAATTTCGTGCATTTCATCTTCCAGTGATAACATGTGCCATATTTCTTTCATGGCAGTGTACATAATAAAAACGCCACCAAGCAATACAATTAAGGAGTGGATATTAAAATTTGCTTCAACCACACCCGACCAATGAAAGCCCAAAATCGGGTCTTGGAAAAACTGAATTAATTTCATCAAAATATAAAGCAGCACCAGCCTGAGAATAACCGCGATACCAATGCCAAGCTTACGAAGCAAAGCTTGTTTGTTTTTCTCAACTCTCTGCGATTCTAATGATATGTACAATAAATTGTCAAATCCTAAGACCGCTTGCAAGAGGGTTAACATCAAAAGTGTTAGTAAATTTTCAATTGTGAATAAATCCATGATTGTTGCATGAGAACTATAAAAACCCTAATTATACATGATTTGACCAAGTCCTGATAGAGAAAAAAAACAGGAGTAGCTTAAATCCATGATGCAACGAAAAAACAAAATACCCTAAACCCCCAATCGCGATTGTGAATCGAAAAAAAGAGCAAATTTTAATTGTGTTTTTATTTGATGAACAGTACAATTGCATAAATAAATCCCTGTTCGAATGTATGATTGTCTCATTTCCAATTGTGAGTTGTAGCAATGTGTGTTCAATTTTCTGAATATCCCACTCTAATTTTGTAATTTTTTGTGTGGAGAGATCAATGAGGTTATCAAAACTTATTGTAGCTGTGGCTATAATATTAATGTGTGGTGTGTTTGCAAATGTAAATGCTGTTATTTCAGGTAAGGTTTATCAAGACTACGGTCAAAACGGAGTTTTTGATAATGATGTGTATTTATCAGATGCAGGGGTTGCAGGTATTGTCGTTAATGCTTACGATGATAGCAACAGTGTTGTCGCCTCAGCAACAACCGATGCCAATGGCGACTATTCCCTTGCAACAAATGCGGGCAATTATCGCATTGAGTTTTCGTCAATTCCGACAAATTTTAGCACAGGGACAGCAATTGCTGGTTCCACTCAGCCTTTTGTCAGCACCGTTGCCGATGGTGCTACTTATGATGTTGGTTTAATTCAAGCTAACAGTTTTTGCCAAAACAATCCCAAAGTCGCTATGGCATTACAAGTGGCTGGTGTGAACCAAACTTTTCCAACTTTATTTGATGCCCCAGCTTTGGTAACAGGCACAACTGTTACCGTCAATGCAAATGTTTCTATGGATGCCAGCGGCAGCGCCTCTTCTGTGGTCAGTTCGCATGATGTTATCGTCAACTACAACAAAAATGTCCGAACACAAAGAGCCATAGGCACAGATACGGGTTCCATTTGGGGGCTTGCCTGGGACAAAAACACCAAAAAACTTTATACAGCCGCAGTCATTCGTCGTTGGTCAAAAATTAAAAATGCAGATGCTGGTGCAATCTATGTTACCGACGACACGAATACGACCAGCCTACTGACTTCGATAGCCAATGTTGGTTATTTAAGTGTGGCAGATGATGCGGCTCGTGATTTGGTACATGACAACTGGCAAGATACACAAGTCATTCCTTTGATTGGCAGAAAGGGTTTGGGCGGCTTAGAAATAAATGAAGACGGATCTGAATTATACGTTATAAATCTCAACACAAAATCATTAATTACCATAGATTTAACCAATCCCACTACCCATACGATCAACGCCATACCCAATCCTTATGCCGTTTCAGACTGTGCAGATGCCAATGTCCGTCCATGGGCCTTAAAAGTAAAAGGCAATAAAAGGTACATCGGGTCTGTTTGTGAGACCAATACCGTATTAGGAGCAAGGGTTCAAGAGTTCAATGGCACGACTTTTACGGTTATTGCCAGCACCAATCGTTTGGTTTATGAAAAAAACAGCACAACCACGCCATCAATACATTGGTCTGGGTATCGCTACCAAGCCAGCTGGTCTGACTCACAGTATAGACCTCAACCTATTTTGGGCGATATTGAGTTTGACAATAACAGAGACTTAATCTTGGGCTATGTCGATAGGATGTCTTTTTTTGGTGGTTCTCCAGCATCTGGGGATACCAGAAGAATGTGTTACGATCCTGTCAATGCCATTGGTGGAGACTATGTTGATGAAATTGACAACACTAACAATCCAACCAGTTGTGGCACCCACATGACCATGTACAGTGCAACCGATAGAGATAAGCAGTATATAGAATTTTATTCTGGCGATTACCATAAAGTGTATTTTACGAGTCATCCAGAAAATAGCAGTGGTGGTTTAGCCATGTTTGCGGGCTCGAAAAACGTATTTGCTCCAATCTACGATGCAAACCAAGTCTATGACCAAGGCTTTGTCAGCATGAGTAACACCACAGGCTTCAAGGTCACCAACCAAGTGATTGCAGATCAAGTCGAGGGAAATGGTCATTATTATGCCAAAGCTGGCGGTATTGGCGACATGGAAATCTTATGCGACCCTGCTCCTTTAGAAATCGGTAATATTGTTTGGAATGATAGTGATTTAGATGGCATCCAAGATCCGAGTGAAACATCTTTAACAGGTGTGGTGGTTGACTTATTTGAAAGTGGCGTACAAGTTGGTACAGCAACCACCCAAAGTGATGGCAGTTATTATTTTGGCGGACTCAGCAATACCAATATGCTAGGCGGTAACACATTAAAAGAAAATACCGCATACCAATTGCGTGTTTCCTTGAGTGATACCGTTCTTACCACCAATAATTTAGAACCAACAGTCAAAGATGTTAATACCAACACCGAAGACAGTCATGATAATGACGGTGACAATGGGCAATTGAATACAGGATTTTCAACCATTGCCTTAACCACAGGCAATATTGGACAAAGCAACCATACCTATGATTTTGGCTTTGGAATGCCAGTTTACACGCTTGGCAACTACGTGTGGTACGATACCAATCAAAATGGCATTCAAGAC
>CAZQMH010000258.1:0-3608 GCA_964594435.1 uncultured Alcanivoracaceae bacterium | reverse complement strand
ACCGTGCTGGAAGTTCTCCTCAGAAGTTGTTAAATAATGCTCGGCTTTGTCTTCGGGCACGCTCCACACAATTGAGAAAATGCAATTTTCCGCATCAACAGGCAAAATACCAATAGGCCCACCTGCATTAAAAGCTTGCAAAGCCGTAAGAGTCGGTGCTTTAGGCAAGTTGATATATGCCACTATTCCGTGTTGCTGATAGGATTTTTCTTGGCATTTGATGTTTGCTATTTTTCTAACAGCCGATTGCCGTCCTTCTGCCGCAATTAATAAACGGCTTTTGAAGCTTTGCCCATCGCTGGTGGTCAGGCGAATTTGCGAGTCTTCATTTTCGATGTCCGTGATATGTTGCTGTTCTATGGTATCGCAATTGTCACTATTATCGTTTAAGGTCTTCCAGCAGGCGTGTACTAAATTATTGTTTTCTAGCAGATAACCCAGATAATTCTGTTTTGCATAATCGCAGTGAAAAGAAACTTCACCGCTGCCACGGTTATCCCAGACCTGCATTTTCTCGTAAGGTTGAATACGATTTTGTAATAGATTTGCAAAAATGCCATGTTTTTTGAGGTAATTTATATTGTCGGCAGAGAGGGCACTGACTCGTAAATTACGCTGCTCTTTGACCTGTATTTTGCCGTGTTCTTTGGCTTCGATAAGTAAAATCGACAAGCCTTTTTGACTCAGAACAGCAGCCGCTATTGAGCCAATCATGCCGCCTCCCGAAATAATGATGTCATATTTTTTCATATTTTTCTCGCAGTAAGGCTGGCATATTAGCCCCAAAGCCCGATGCCCGAGCAAAAAGCCTGCTTTTTAAATGATGGCTTTGTTCTAAACCCAGCAGTGCGGCAGAACGAAGCGAGGCGATAATCGGGGAATCAATTTTAAACCATTCCATTAAGTCATCGGTATAGCGCATGGTTTGTTGTTGATCATGGCTGGTGCTTTGTTGGTAATCATTGAGTGTTTTATCGCTGCCAATATCATCATTCTTTCTTAATGCTTTTTGTAGGGTTGCAACAAGATTGGCAACATCTCGCACCGCAAGATTGAGCCCTTGAGCAGAAACTGGACTCATGGTATGAGCCGCATTGCCCAAAAGAATGGTGCGAGATTTTACTTGTTTTGGTACTTTTATAAGGTACAAAGGATAGCAGGAGCGTGTGCCAACTTTTAAGAATTTACCCAAACGGTAGCCAAATTGCATTTGGGCTTTTTTAAGAAAATTGCTATCCGACAAAGCCAGAATGTCTGCTGCCTGTTGTTTGGCAACTGTCCAGACAAAGCCACAGCGATCGTTTACAAATGGCAACATGGCTGTTGGGCCTCTGTTGGTCAGGCGTTCGTAAGCACAATTGTTGTGTTTGTTTTCTGGCGTGACATTGCAGCTGATGGCACTTCGCTCATAGGATTTCACCTGTTTTTCAAGGTTTAGTTTTTCTCTAATAAACGAGTTGACACCATCTGCCCCTAGCATCAGTTGTGCTTGCAGTGTTTTATTTTCTCCATTGTGCTGAACCGTCACATGCACAGCTTGAGCATCATGGCTAAAAGTTTTTAACAGTGCAGGGCACAGCAGGGTGATGTTTTTTTGAGTTTGTATTTTTTTTTTCAGAGCCATTCCCAACACTTTAGCTTCGACTATATAAGCTAAAGCATCGACATTTAAAGTTGTGCTGTCAAAAATAACATTGCCAAAATGCCCTTTATTAGAGACATGCACTTTTTTAATAGCGGTTATTTTATCGCTTAAATTTTGCCAAATTCCACAATTTGTCCAAAAATTAATTGAAGCTCGGTTGACGACCAGTGTTCTGTCATCGTAACTGGGATGTGAATTATTTTTGCTGGCAATGGATTCGAGCAGACAAATAGTGAGATTTTCCTTAGCAAGACTGATGGCTGCTGCCATGCCAACCAAACCGCCACCGACGATGACGACATCAAATGTGTTGTCTTTAAGCATGTTTTTTCTTTTTGGCTTTATCCGACCGAATCAGTTCAATATGTTGCAAGTAATCTTTATCAACTTCGGTGACATATTCATTGGAAAAACAGGATGTATCAAAATTTGCAACAAACCCTGTACCACGTCTGCAAGCATTGATTAAATCATCCAAGCTTTGGTAAAATAGTTTATCGGCTCCAAGAATTTCACAAATTTCTTCTTCGCTGCGATTATTGGCAACCAATTCTTTGGCAGCAGGCATATCAATGCCGTAAACATTGGGGTAACGCACAGGAGGAGCGGCGGATGCGAAATAGACTTTTTTGGCACCTGCTTCTCGTGCCATTTGGATAATTTGCGTTGAAGTTGTGCCACGGACAATAGAATCATCAACCAATAAGACGGTTTTGCCACGAAATTCAAGGTCGATAGCATTGAGCTTCCGCCGTACTGATTTGACCCGCTCTTCTTGTCCTGGCATGATAAATGTTCTGCCAATATAACGGTTTTTTACAAAACCTTCGCGAAATTTTACGCCCAAACGATAAGCCAAAGGAATGGCACTGGTGCGTGAGGTATCTGGAATTGGTATCACGACATCAATATCATGGTCAGGTATTTCACGCAATATTTTATCCGCCAGTGCCTCGCCCATACGCAATCGTGCTTTGTGCACCGAAATATCATCAATAATAGAATCTTCACGGGAGAAATAGACAAATTCAAAGATACACGGCGTATGATTTTTAATCTCAGAGCATTGTTGACGTAATAATGTGCCATCAATACCAAGTAAGACCGCCTCTCCAGGGGCGACATCACCAATGAGTTTAAAGCCATGCAAATCTAAGGCGACACTTTCAGAGGATAACATGTATTCATCAAAATTATTGACCGTTCTTTTACCGATAACCAAGGGACGAATACCATTGGGGTCTCGAAAGCCAATAATGCCATGACCAGGAATCATGGCGACCACCGCATAACCACCAACACAGCGTTTATTTAAAGCAGAAATAGCTGCAAAAATCATATCTGCTTTAAGTTTTGGGTTGTTGCTTTTTTGTAATTCGTGTGCCAAAACATTTAATAAGACCTCAGAATCGGAACCCGTGTTGATATGTCGGCGATCTTGTTCAAATAGTTCTTTGCGTAATTGTTTGGTGTTGACGAGGTTGCCATTGTGAGCTAAAACGATGCCATAGGGCGAATTAACATAAAAAGGTTGGGCCTCAAGTCGATTATCACCACCAGCAGTTGGGTAACGTGTGTGCCCAATTCCCATGTTGCCATGTAATTTTTTTACATTTTGGGTGTTAAAAACATCTCGCACCAAGCCGTTATCTTTAACTAAAGCAATGCGTCTTTTTTCACAGGTTGCAATACCTGCTGCATCTTGCCCACGATGTTGTAAAACGGTTAGCCCTTCATAAATTGTTGAGGCTACTGCTGTACCTGCAACCACACCTATCACTCCGCACATTTAATTGTCCTCTGTTGATTTGTCTGCTGATTTGCTTGAATTGTCTTGGCTTTTTTGCTGATTCGTGGTGACTAAATTTTTTATCAATGATTCCATGCCTTTTTCGTCTTTTTCATCTCTTTGCTGGGCTTTGCGTAATTCGGTATTGGAAAAATAGTTTGCAAATTCATCTGG
>CAZQMH010000257.1:0-3648 GCA_964594435.1 uncultured Alcanivoracaceae bacterium | reverse complement strand
AATAAAAACACCCTTAATATCGCTGTTGCCAGTAATTTTGAAGCAACGCTGAAAGTCATTGTCGAACAATACCAGCAAGCTCATCCTGAATCTTCCATTCAAATCGTTGCGGCATCCTCTGGAACCTTAGCCAACCAAATTTTGAAAAATGCGCCTTTTGATTTGTTTTTATCTGCGGACACGGAAAAACCGTGGCACATTTATCGGCAATTGCATTTAACAAACAAACCCCAAATCTATGCCATTGGCAAATTAGCTCTGTGGATACCAAAAGCACAAGGCAATCAATGCCTGCAACACTTAAAAAATTTACAAACCTTAGCCATCGCCAATCCAAAAACAGCACCTTATGGCAAAATTGCCGCCAACATATTAACGCACAATGCGATAAAAATAAAAAAAGTCATTCATGCTGGCAGCATCGCCCAAGTTTATCTGTACACACAACAGCACTTAACCCAAGCAGGATTTGTGCCCTTGTCTTTAGTCAAAAATAACACACAAGGTTGTCTACAAATCTTTCAAAACATGCCATTATCGCAAGCCATGGTCGTGCTGAGGCCAGAAGCCAATGATTTTTTTGCTTATCTTCTCACCGCTCAGGTACAAAACTTAATTCGCCAATCTGGCTATGATAACGTGAAAAATTTAGAAAATTCATTATAATGATTACATGCTTGATAAAATTTTAAACGCACCAATCATTGCTGAACTCAAAAACTGCCACTTGTTTAATGCCATGAATGAGGCACAATTTGATGAAGTCTTAACGTTTCTTCGTTTAAAAAGCCTTAAAAACGAACAACTACTTTTTCAACAAGGTGAGGATTTGACGCATATTTATTACGTCTACGATGGAGCGATCAAACTTTTTCGTTCGACCCGCAATGGCAACGAAAAAATTATTGAAGTGGTGCAATCAGGCAGACCATTTGCCGAGGGCGTGCTTTTTGTCGGTGCTCCTAAATACCCAGTTTCCTCAATCGCCATGAAAACCTGCGTGTTAGTTCAAATTGATGCAAAAAAATACCTCCGTATCCTCCAAAGCTCGACCAAACTTTGTCTCAACATGCTCGGCCATCTCTCGCATCGTCTGCACTGGATGGTAAAAGAAATTGACAACCAAACCTTGCATAACGCCTCATTTCGCATCGTGGATTATTTTCTTTCGCAAGTCAGCCTGCAAGAACACGAAGATTATGATTTGGTTTTGACCATCCCTAAGCGGGATATTGCTTCCCGACTTTCCATCAAGCCCGAAACTTTTTCTAGAGCCTTAAAAGCATTACTGAAAAAAGACTTAATCGACATTAATGATAACCATATCATTCTTAAAGATGTAGAAAAACTCCGCAATATGGTCGCACTTGAAGAAATTTAGTGACTTGTGGCTATACTTTTTTTCAAACCTCGAAACAAAAACCGATTGGGATGTATTTTTTCGATGATATTTTGCGGCAAACATTGAGCCTGCCCCAAAATTTGATTTGACAAAAACTCTGCCAATAGAGGAGCCGTTGTAAAACCACGTGAACCCAATCCAGTAAAAATATACAGATTGTTAAGTGCTTGCGGTTGCGGATAATTTTTCCACTTTTTACCCAATGCTAAATCTTGGTAGGCTTGCTGAAAGTGTTGTTGATTGATTAAAGCACCGCACACAGGCATGTGGTCAGGAGTGGTGACACGAATGCCAACCCGTGATTTCGCCGTATGAAATTGCTGCAAATCATCATACAAAGTTGAATTTTGCCACAGGTTCTTGTTTTTTGACCAATGCGTTTTCGTCGTTGTCAAGGCTTGAGAAAGCCTGCTGGCGGACACATGCTCAAAAGTTGCCCCAACTATCTGACGGTCTTGCCACGCGGGTGTGATGTAACCTTTATGCAAAAGAACATGCGTGGTTTCACTGACTTGATTGTGTATGCCTTCCACATTGAACCTACTTATTTCTCCACTCTTGGCTACAAGTGGCAAACGGTAATCATGCAACAAATCCATGCAATGCATACCGTTAGCCAAAACCAGCACGTCGGCTTCTAATAAAGCCGACTCGCCTTGAAAAAGCTGCCATTTTTCATCGCAAAATTTTATGGAAGAAACTTCCGCTTGAAAAAATTGAGTACTATCTGCTTGCATCAATTGTGCATGACCTTGCGTGTCGAGCCAGCCAGCACGGGGATACAACACACCTTGTTGGTATTTTTTAACAATACTTTTTGGCAATGCCAAACGTTGCAACAGTTTGTCTTGCCATTGTTCTTGTTTTGCATCTAATGCCAGTTGGTAAACACCACAGGCGTGAAAAAAATCTGCACTGTAGTACTTTATCGCATACAAAAAAGCCGACAAATGAAACTGAGCTTCAATTGAACCATTCAAATCCAATGCTGGCATCACTACTGCTTGTGCATTGCCCGATGCTTCCATGCACGGTTTTTTTTGACGTTCAACAAGGCAAACATCAAGCTCGTGTTTTTGCAACTTATGAGCCAAGGACAATCCAGCAATACCTGCACCAATAATGGCAATGCGTGGTTTTCGCGAGTGAAATTTTGCCTTAAAAGTCTGTGCCCATGGTTGTTTTTTTAAGATTTTATCGCATTTAACTAGGCGTGCAGTCAGCATTTCACGTTTTTTGCCAAAGCCAGCGACTTTTTCTATGGCAAAACCACAGGCTTCCAGATTGTCCCGCACTTGTCTCGCTACCGTATAGGTCGCAATGCTACTGCCAACTTTTGACAAATTGGCAATAGTTTTAAAAAGTTTCAAGTCCCAAAGTTGTGGATTTTTACTGGGAGCAAAACCATCCAAATACCATGCATCAACCGTAGCATTTAATTGTGAAAAAGCAGCAACTGCATCCGCAAAAATTAAGGTCAGGGTGAGATTGGCAAAATGCAATTGATGAAAACCATAAATCAATTGCCCAGGATAGTGTGCTAGCAATTGCTTGGATAATTCTTTAATGTGCGGAAAATTTTTATGAGCTTGGCGAAGTTGGGTCTTATTTAAAGGATGCAGCTCACAGCTAATATAATGCAAATGTTGTTTTTTAGTGCTGTGTTTTTGCCACGCCTCAAGTGTCGCAAGAAAATTTAAACCCGCCCCAAAGCCTGTTTCAGCAATGGTGAAGTTTTTTTTATCGTGCCATTTTTCAGGTAAGTGATTGCCCTTGAGAAAAACATGTTTTTTTTCTTCCAAGCCAATACCTGCCTGAAAATAAATATCTTCATACTCCTTGGCAAACAAACAGTTATCATCGGTGACAATGCTTGCACATTTTATCGGCTTTAACGGGAAAGGTGGTTGATTCATAGGTAAAAAAAAGAGCACAACTGTGCTCTTTTAGAAGTGAATGATAAATGCTGCGGGTTTAGTCTCGTTCGTCAACGACTTTCGCATCTGCGGCATTCTTTGCCACTGATTTCATACCATTATCGCAGCCACTTTTGGTTTTGTACATTTGCGAACGACCAATTTCTTGTCCATTATTGGCTTTGAGTATAAAGTAAGTTCTGCCATCTTTGGCTTCGCGACACTCAAATTTTGACTCATCTTGTGCATTTGTCTTGACTGATTCAATACCGTTTTCACAACCTGAAGCTGATTTGTAGCCTTGGGATTGCAAAATCACTTCGCCATTAC
>CAZQMH010000256.1:0-3662 GCA_964594435.1 uncultured Alcanivoracaceae bacterium | reverse complement strand
TCGAAAAAGACCCTGCCACCGCCTCGCTTTATACCGCTCGTGGAAATATGGTAGCGGTTATCACCAATGGCACTGCTGTCTTAGGACTTGGTGATATTGGACCATTGGCAGCCAAGCCAGTGATGGAAGGCAAAGCGGTCTTGTTTAAAAAATTTGCAGGTGTTGATGTCTTTGATATCGAAATTGATGAAAAAGACCCTGATAAACTTATAGAAATTATTGCCGCACTGGAACCAACTTTCGGCGGCATAAACTTAGAAGACATCAAATCACCAGAATGCTTTTATGTAGAAGAAAAACTCAAAAATCGACTCAACATCCCTGTTTTTCATGATGACCAACACGGCACTGCCATTATTACCTCAGCCGCCGTTATCAATGGCTTAAAAGTCATAAACAAAGACATTTCTCAAGTCAAACTGGTGACATCAGGTGCGGGAGCAGCAGGCATGGCATGTTTGGATTTATTGGTGGATATGGGCTTGAACATGGACAATATTATCGTATCGGATTCGCAAGGTGTGCTGTATGAAGGCCGTGCAGATATTGTCAATGGCTCAAAACGCAAACAAGCCTATGCCAAAGGGGTCAAACAACAAACAATAAGCGAAGCACTGGTGGCTGCGGATATATTTTTAGGCGTTTCAGTTGGTGGAATATTAAAACCAGAAATGATAATGCCGATGGCTCGCGACCCAATCATATTAGCTTTAGCAAATCCAATTCCAGAAATCATGCCAGATGTGGCAATCAAGGCTCGACCCGATGCCATCTTAGCTACAGGACGTTCGGACTTCCCCAATCAAGTCAACAATGTTTTGTGCTTTCCTTATATTTTTCGTGGCACACTTGATGTACGGGCTCCTGTGATAAATGATGAAATGAAAAAAGCTTGCGTGTATGCTTTGGCAGAACTCGCCCAGAAAGAATCCTCAGATGTAGGCGATACTGGTGGATTTGGTCGCAATCATTTAATTCCACAACCTTTTGATCCGCGTATTTTATTGTATGTCGCACCTGCGGTTGCCCAAGCGGCAATGGATTCTGGCGTTGCCACCCGTCCAATAGAAAACATGCAAGAATACAAAGACATATTGAGTTATTTTGTATTCAAAAGTGGCTTGATGATGAAACCCATCTTCGATAAAGCCCGTAACAACCCCAAGCGGGTAGTATTTGCCGAAGGTGAAGATGAGCGAGTTTTGCGTGCTGTTCGTACCATAATAGATGATAAGTTAGCCATACCAATTTTGATAGGTAGACCACGCGTGGTCAAAGCCCGCATCGAAAAAATAGGCATTGATTTAAAAATTGGGCGTGATTTTGAGTTGGTCAATCCCCAAAAAGATACACGTTTTAAAGAATACTGGCAACTGTACCACACCATCATGCAACGCCAAGGTATCACCCCAGAAATTGCCAAAGCTATTGTTCGCACTCGCCCAACCGTGATTGCCTCATTGATGCTCAAACGTGGCGAAGCCGATGCTATGTTAGCAGGATTAACAGGACGTTTCCCCAAGATTTTACAACACATTCAAGAAGTCGTTGGTTGCCAAGCAGGCGTACACCAAGCGGCAACATTGAGCGGAATTTCCACCGAATACGGCAATTTCTTTTTCTGCGATACCTACGTCAATCCAGACCCAAGTGCCGAACAAATTGCCGAAAGTGCTATTTTAGCGGCAGAAAAACTGCGTGATTTTGGTAAAACACCACGTATCGCCTTATTATCCTACTCCAGTTTTGGTTCCCGTGATGGCGACAGCCCCAAAAAAATGCGCAAAGCCTTAGAAATACTGCAACAAAAAGCACCAGATATTGAAATTGAAGGCGAAATGGAGGCCGATATTGCCCTCATTCCTGAAATTAGGGAAAGCATGTTTCCAAATTCAAAACTCAAAGGTCGGGCAAATTTATTTATGATGCCTAATCTTGACTCTGCCAACATGGCAATCAATTTATTAAGAAATTTTACCAAAGGCGTAACCGTTGGCCCCATTTTATTGGGCTCAAAACAAGCGGCCCATGTTTTAATTCCAACGGCATCGGTGCGGCGTATCATCAACATGACCGCCATTTCCGTTGTGGATGCCCAAAAGAAAACAGCAAGTGAGAAAAAATAATGACAAATATGATAACAAAAGTTGATATTGACAACCAAGAAACCCAAGAATGGCTGGATGCCCTCAGTGCTGTCATTCAACAAGAAGGCCCCGAACGAGCCCATTTTCTGATTGAGCAACTGATTGATTTAAATCGCCGATCAGGTGGTCACTTGCCCTATGAAGCCACAACCGCCTACCTCAACACCATCCCAACAAATGCAGAAAAAAAATCCCCAGGTGATGCCGAAATCGAATGGAAAATTCGTGCCATTATCCGCTGGAATGCCATGGCAATGGTGGTGCGAGCCAACCGCCGACCTGGAGCTTTGGGCGGGCATATTGCTTCTTTTGCTTCGGCTGCGACCATTTATGATGTCGGCTTTAATCATTTTTTTCGAGGTCCTGACCACCAAAGTGGTGGTGATTTATTGTACGTGCAAGGGCATTGTGCTCCAGGTTTTTATGCACGTTCTTTCCTCGAAGGGCGTTTTAATGAAGAAGATTTAGACAATTTCAGACGTGAAGTCGGTGGCAAAGGCTTGGCATCTTATCCACACACGTGGTTGATGCCAGAATACTGGCAATTTGCCACTGTTTCTATGGGACTTGGTCCAATTCAGGCGATTTACCAAGCGCGTTTTATGAAATATTTACAAAACCGCCAATTAATTGCCAAAACCGACAAAAAAGTCTTTGCCTTTTTAGGTGACGGCGAAACCGATGAGCCAGAATCTTTGGGTGCTATCTCCATGGCAGGACGTGAAAAACTCGACAACCTCGTGTTTGTGGTCAATTGCAATTTGCAAAGACTCGATGGACCGGTGCGTGGCAATGGTAAAATTATTCAAGAACTCGAAGGAGTTTTTCGCGGAGCAGGCTGGAATGTTATCAAAGTCATTTGGGGCAGTTATTGGGATCCGTTATTAGCCAAAGACAGCAAAGGTATTTTGCGAAAACGCATGGAAGAAGCCGTTGACGGCGATTACCAAAATTACAAATCCAAAGACGGTGCTTATGTGCGCGAACATTTCTTTGGCAAATACCCCGAACTCAAAGAAATGGTTGCCAACATGACCGATAAAGACATATGGCGACTCAATCGTGGCGGGCATGACCCGCACAAAATGTATGCGGCTTATGCCCAAGCGGTTGAACACACGGGGCAGCCAACTGTTATTTTGGCAAAAACGGTAAAAGGTTACGGCATGGGCGATGCGGGACAAGGATTAAACACCACGCACCAACAAAAGAAGATGAAAACCTCAGCAGTAGCACATTTTCGCAACCAATTTAACGTGCCAATAGCCGATGAAGATTTGGATGATGTGCCCTACTATAAACCAAGTGATGATTCAGAAGAAATTCAATACCTCAAACAAAGGCGGCAAGAATTAGGCGGTTATTTACCGCAACGAAAAGTCAATTATGAGGCATTAGCCATTCCTGAACTTGAAAAGTTTGCCAGCATCTTGAAATCATCGGGTGAACGTGAATTTTCCACCACCATGGCATTTGTGCGAATTTTATCCATTTTGCTGCGTGATAAAAAACTCG
>CAZQMH010000255.1:0-3683 GCA_964594435.1 uncultured Alcanivoracaceae bacterium | reverse complement strand
GCAATCTCTAGCAATATCAATTGCCATACGTACATTATTCCATTTGGCTATGGAAATTTGGGTTGGTTGCAATTCGCCTTTGTCTTTTAATCGTCCTAAGCGTAAGGCAAGGGTTTGTGCGGTGGTTATTTTTCGTGCCATTTGTGCCAAGCGGAGTTGTACAATTTGGTTTTCATTTAAGGCTTTGCCAAACAACACTCGGTCTTGAGTATAATCCAATACTTCTTGCAAACAGGCTTGAGCACAACCTATTGGTCCCCAAGAAATACCGTATCTGGCATTGGATAAACAAGTCAAAGGCCCTTTCAAGCCAATGACTTTAGGTAAACGATTAGCATCAGGAATACGAACATCATCAAAAAACAAAGCGGAGGTAACCGAAGCACGTAATGACATTTTTTTGTTAATTAATTCGGTGCTAAAACCTTTTGTGCCCTTCTCTATCAAAAAACCTTGCACACCATCATCGGTATGAGCCCAAACAATGGCAACATCGGCAATTGAGCCATTGGTTATCCACATTTTTGAACCATTAATCAGCCAATCATCGCCGTCTTTTTTTGCCCAAGTCTTCATGTTTAACGGGTCGGAACCGCCGTGAGATTCAGTCAAGCCAAAACAGCCTATTTTTTCTCCACGAGCCATAGCTGGTAAGAATTTTTGTTTTTGTTCCTCAGAACCAAATTCGGCAATCGGAAACATGCACAAAGAACTCTGCACCGATGCAAAGCTTCGTAAACCTGAGTCACCACGTTCCAGTTCTTGGCAAATCAAGCCATAACAGGTATAACTCAAGCCAGCACAATCATAACCTTCAATAGTGCTACCAAACAGTCCTAGCTCTGCCATTTCGGGAATTAAGTCCATAGGAAATTCATGCTTATCAAAGGCTTCACCAATAATTGGCAAGACGCGTTCATCGACCCATCTGCCGATAGAATCTTGCACCATTTGTTCATCTTCTGACAGTTCAGAGCGAATATCGAATAAATCGAGTGGATTTAAGGTTTTTTTCATGTTGTTTGTCCCCAACTGTTTTGCTTAAAAAAAGTTCCCAAATCCCGATACAGAAATCACAATTTGAATACAAATCTGCACTCTTTATTGCGATTTCACTATCGGGATTTAGAAAATTGGATAAGCATTTTACCTTGATTTAGGGCAATTTACTCCAAAAGCACTTGATTTTGACCAAATATCTAAGAAAATAATTCACAAGCATTGCTATTGCCAAAAGCCTCAACTATATTGATTAATTTTAAATTGTCAAAATATATGGCACACGATGTTTTTTTTATTTTAGGTTGCGTTCGCTCAGGAACGACTTTGTTGCGAGATATTTTAAAGTCGCATCCCAATTTAATTTGCCCACAAGAAACCCATATCTTCCGTTGGGCAGAACCTTTTGCCACAACCGACTACACGCATGTCAATCTTAATGCCGAAACTTTGCAATTACATAGAAAAATGGACAATGTCAATGAAGCAGATTTTAAACAAATCATGCATAAATCAAAGGACAAGGGTGATTTTATGCTTAATTATTTGCAACATTTTAAAAAAATTCACACACAAAATGACAAAAGATGTTTCGATAAAACACCACAAAATGTTTATGGTTTACCACTTATCATGGCTTTTTTCCCAAGAGCGAAGATTATCCACATCCACAGAAACCCTTTAAATGTTGTGGCAAGTTTAAAAAAAGGTCGTGGCTTATTGCCTCAAACATTGACAGGTGCGATAAATTTTTGGAAAGAATCTTTGTTAATTATCAATACCTTAAAACCATTACTTAAAGATAATTTATACGAAATAAAATACGAAGATTTAACCCAAAACCCTGCTTTTGAAATCGACCAATTGTTGGATTTTTTAGCGGAAGAAAAAGCCGATATGTCAGCCATCATCAAAACCATTCATCCCAGCAATGACAACTATCTGTACGAATTGTCCAGCAGCGAACAACAGACGGTAAAACACGAACTTGCTGATTTAATGACACAATACCAGTATTAATATGTTGCAAATACCTGTACTGACTTACCATTCTTTGAATATTCTGGGTAACGATTACCACAATAATGACCATATCGCTCTGGCACAAGACCTAAAACTTATAGCTGATTTGGGAATTGAAGTCATTTCGGCCTACAAACTGGTGCAATGGTTAAAACAAGAATGCACTCTGGATGAAAAGCAAAAATATGTGGTTTTGACCTTTGATGATGGTAGCGAACTGGATTTTAAAGGCTGGCATCATCCACAATTTGGCAAGCAAAAGTCGTTTTACGCTATTATGCAGGATTTTTGCGGTAAAATTCATGCCACTTCTTTTGTTATTGCTGCCCCGAGTATTCGGCTAGAACTGCAAAAAACCTGTCTAGCAGGTCATGCGATTTGGCGAGATGACTGGTGGCAACAAGCCCAAGATAGCAAAATTTTAGGTATAGAAAACCATTCATGGGATCACCTGCACAGCACCCTAAAGACGGTTGCACAATGTGATAATTTAAAAGGTGATTTTCGTAAAATTACCTGCTTTGATGATGCTAACACACAAATCAAACTGGCATCAGACTATATCAATAGCCAAATTAAAAATAAAAAAACCAGCCTCTTTGCCTATCCTTTTGGGCATTACAATCAGTATTTGACCGAAGAATATTTCCCTAAAAAACAAAACGCAATACAAGCGGCATTTACTTGTGATGGCTCAAAAGTTAATCAACAAAGCCCTATTTGGAAAATTCCACGCTTTGTTTGTGGTCAGCATTGGCACAGTATTCACGAGTTAAACAAACTTTTAAATTGAGGCAACAATTTTGTATCAACACCAAGTGTCGAGTAGTTTGTTGGGCGATGAAAATCCGAACCCAATGACATTTTTAATTCAAATTGTTGGCACAATTGTTGCAGATACAGCGTTTTGTCTGGATTTTGGTAACCATTTATCACTTCCATGCCGCCACCACCTGCTTGTTTGAAGTCTTTGATAAAGCGTTTGAGCTTGCAGTTAGTCAGTTTATAATAAAGCGGATGAGCAATAATAGCAACACCACCTGCTTTTACAATCGCTTGCACAATAGCATCAAGAGGCAACCAATTATTCTTCACATCACCTGTTTTTCCTGCACCGAGGTATTTTTTAAAGGCTTGAGCAAAACTTGTACAAATGCCCTGCTCGACCAATAAATTGGCAAAATCTCCACGACCGATTTGTTGATGTGGTTTGCATTTTTTTAAGGTTTGGTAAGCATTGTGCAAACCTATCCGACCGAGCTTATTGCTGATGATTTGTGCCCTGAGTTTGCGTGCATTTTGTTGGTATTTAACCGCATGAGCAATACTATCAGATGCCAAATCAAAGTTCAAACCAACAATATGCACACCAATTTTGTTCCATGTTGTTGAAAACTCAACTCCCGTGATAATTTGCATCGGTGTTTTTAAGTCTTTTATTTGGGCAAATGCCGCAATGCTATCGTGGTCGGTGATGGCAAGTTGGGATATATTTCGTGTTTGAGCCAACTCAATTAACTTGCGTGGTGTTAACTCCCCATCGGAACAATTGCTATGGCAATGAAAATCAACTAACACATTTCTAACCTGAATATTTCATACAAGTGGCATAAAACAGGCATATTTATTATATATTTCAATTACTTAGTTCAACATTGTTA
>CAZQMH010000254.1:0-3742 GCA_964594435.1 uncultured Alcanivoracaceae bacterium | reverse complement strand
AAATTGAGATAGATTAATCGTGGGGGACAAGGCGTAATTGCCAGCCAATGTGCCGAAAGAAATGGCAAGGTCGTTGGAGCGTGCCAAGTTACTGAAAAAGATGAAATTATGCTGATTAGTGATGGCGGTACATTGGTTCGTACTAAAGCCAATGGCATTTCTACGGTTAGTAGAAATACCCAAGGTGTGACACTGATACGTTTATCTAAGAAAGAAAAACTGGTCAGCCTTGCCAAAATTGCCTACATGGAAGGGGATGATGAAGAAGAGTAAAAGCAACTAAAATGACACAATTAAAAAATGCTTATATTTGCGACGGTATTCGCACGCCAATAGGTCGTTTTGGTGGGACACTCGCCAGTATCCGTCCTGATGACATGTTGGCTCATGTTCTGCAAGAATTGTTGCAACGCAATCAGCAACTTGACAGCAAACAAATCGAAGATGTCATTATCGGTTGTGCCAATCAAGCTGGTGAAGACAATCGGAATGTGGCACGTATGTCGGCTCTGATTGCTGGTTTGCCAACAAATGTTCCAGGCATTACCTTAAATCGTCTTTGTGCATCAGGTTTGGATGCCGTTGCTATGGCTGCACGTACTATTGCTACAGGTGAAGCGGATTTAATCATCGCAGGCGGCGTGGAATCCATGAGTCGAGCACCTTTTGTGCAACCCAAAGCACATGCGGCCTATTCACGCCACGCCGAAATTTTTGATACGACTATTGGCTGGCGTTTTGTTAACCCACTATTAAAAGCCCAATACGGCATTGATTCGATGCCTGAAACGGCTGAAAATGTGGCTCAACAATTTAATATATCACGCTCTGATCAAGACCTTTTTGCTTTTAATAGCCAAAACAAAACTGCCAAAGCACGAGAAATTCTTGCACAAGAAATTATTCCTATTGCAATAGCACAAAGAAAAGCAGAGCCGATTATTTTTGCAACCGATGAACACCCAAGACAAACCCCATTGGAAAAATTAGCACAGTTGAAGACGCCTTTCAAAAAAGAAGGAACCGTCACGGCAGCCAATGCTTCAGGCGTAAATGATGGAGCTTGTGCCTTAATTATTGCTTCCTCTAAAGCGGTTGAAAAGCATGGGCTCAAACCACTGGCTCGAATCATGGGGAGTTGTGCCGTTGGTGTTGAACCTCGTATCATGGGTATTGGCCCCGTTCCTGCAACAAAAAAATTACTGAAAAAACATAAGCTTAGCATAAATGATTTAAGTATTATCGAACTTAACGAAGCCTTTGCCGCTCAATCCTTAGCCGTTTTACGTGAATTAGGCATAGCCGATGATGACCAACGAGTTAATCCCAATGGTGGAGCAATTTCCCTCGGTCACCCCTTGGGCATGAGTGGTGCACGTCTAGCATTGACGGCAGCAAAGCAACTGCAACGCACTCAAGGAAGATACGCTTTGTGCACCTTATGTATTGGCGTAGGGCAAGGCTTGGCAATGTTATTGGAGAATGCCGAATCATGATACTCTACAGTTATTGGCGTAGTACTGCTGCCTATCGGGTAAGAATTGCCTTAAATCTCAAAAAAATAGACTACCAATACAAGGCCGTTCATTTGGTAAAAGATGGTGGGCAACACTTGTCAGACGAGTACAAACAATTAAATCCACACGCCCTTGTTCCCAGTTTGCTTACTGCTGATGGGCAGGTTTTAACCCAATCGTTAGCGATAATTGATTATTTAGAAGAAAACTTCCCGCAAAACAGTTTGTATCCACAAAACAGTGCCACAAAAGCCCAAGCAAAAGCCATGGCATTAAGCATTGCTTGTGATATTCATCCGTTAAATAATTTGCGCGTCTTAAAATACTTAAAAGCGGAGGATTTTGACCAACAACAACTCGACAAATGGTACGCACATTGGATACATCAAGGTTTTAATGCGATTGAAAAGAACTTAGAGAAAAGTGCAAAGTCCTATTGTTTTGCGGACACATTAAGCGTTGCCGATATTTTTTTAGTGGCACAAGTTTACAATGCCAAGCGGTTTAATATCGCATTGCAAGGCTATCCGACTATTCAAAAAATCAACGACAATTGCCTAAAACAGCAAGCTTTTATTGATGCCATGCCTGAAAACCAAGTCGATTGTGACCAATAAGTCAAATTGAGCTTTGGACACAGGGATTATCCTTCAAATCCATTGGCAAAAATTAAATCACAGCCCAAAGTTCCACAATTTTCATAAGCACCGATGTCAATTTGATTGACCACAGGACGAGGAGCCGCTTTTTGGTGTTTCCAATATTGTTGAGATATGACATTATTTGGCACAACTTGCGGCGGTAAGGTTTTGGCGTTATCAATAGCACTAGAATTGTCTTGCAAGTGGAAGTCTTGGTTATTAAAATTAACGAACAAAGGCTGGCTGCCAACAATATTGTTGCCTAAATTATTAACCGAGCCAGTGGGTGTGCAATGGCAATTCTGCCAATTTGTTTTCAGCCAGTTGTATTGTAAATTTACCGTTCCATCATCATCAATCATTGCCATAGTATTGCCACTGGCTGTCGTGTAGATAATATTATTAAAGACCTCAGCACTTTCGTCGGTGCTGGAAAGCCGAAGCAGGGTTGTGTTGCCACTGCGAGTTGAGATGATTGTGTTATTGTACAAATATAATGTTCCTTTTCGATAGTCTGCAAATGTGCCACTGTCGCCACCGTAGTGAATTATTTGCGAGTTGCCAGCACCATCGGGTTCAATTAAAATATTGCCATAAACAAAGGTTTCGTGGTAACTGGGATGATTAACCAAAACTTGAGAATCCTCTGCGTCAACCAAATCGAGTTGTCGGTTACCACTTTCAATCCAATTGTACCGAACCACCAAACCCGCAGAACGATCTTTTAAATTATTTCCTAAGGCTCCTGTTCGCAAAGGACCAAAATGATTGAATTGGTAAATGACACCAATGGCGGCACTATAGGTGTTATGCTCAAAGATTCGACCGACATTGCCATTATCAAAGATATGGTTCTTTTCGATTAAGATGTCTTGCGTTTGCCCACCGTTTGCGGCAATAAAAATACCATTGCCAGAATCAAAGATTTCACAATTTCTAATAATTAAATGTTGAGCTTTCTCAACGTAGATACTGGCAGCATTATTGATATAGCTTTGTGTCGTATTGTTATCATCACTAAACTCATAAGGAGGTCTGGCAGAGCGAATAGCTAAATTCTCAATAATAATATAGCTTGGCATCGCATCATTTGGTATGTTTGAACCACCAATTTTTATCACGCCGCGATTTTCGTTCCAGTAATTCAAACCTGTGGCAGTCACCGCATTATTGCCATCAATAATAGGTTTGTCGCCATTGCTATTGCTGACACCAATAATAGCAATCGGTGCATTTATCGTGCCTTGTGCATTTATAACCCACTTTTCGTGATACGCTGCCGATTGCCAATGAATAAAAACCTTATCACCCGCTTGTAAACTTGCCCAAGGAGCCGCGGAAATTGTAGTAAAAGTTTGGTTCGGACCAATATGGTAATCTGTCGCCAAAATGAGAGGAGTAAAAACGAGAAAGAGCAGCATCGCCAATCCGTTTACAAAGACTATTTTTCCTTCACTACGACCTTTATTCGCGGTTAAGTTCCCAGATATTTTCATCATAGTAATTTCTCTATCGTTATATATTATCGCTATGTAACTGCTCACACTACCGTCATTGCCGCGAAGGCGGTAATCTCATAAATAA
>CAZQMH010000253.1:0-3756 GCA_964594435.1 uncultured Alcanivoracaceae bacterium | reverse complement strand
TTCCTAATTCCTTGGGGCCTGCGGAATTGTTGCATAAATACGGCACACAAGAGCAGAAAGATTATTACTTGCCTCGTTTGGCAGCGGGTACGGATATTCCTTGTTTTGCCTTAACTGGGCCCTCTGCTGGTTCGGATGCGACTTCTATTCCTGATTTGGGTATTGTTTGCAAACGTAAAATCAAGGGCAAAGAAGTCTTGGGTGTATCCTTAACTTTTGACAAACGTTATATTACTTTAGCACCTGTTGCCACCGTTGTTGGTTTGGCTTTTCACATGATGGATCCCGAAGGTATTTTAGGCGATAAAGAAGATTTAGATATTACTTTGGCGTTGTTGCCACGTACAACCAAGGGCTTGGATATTGGCAATCGGCACAATCCTTTGGATGTTATGTTTATGAATGGTCCTGTGCGGGGTAAAGATGTTTTTATTCCGATGGATTATTTGATTGGTGGACAGGAGCGAATTGGTCAAGGTTGGAAAATGTTAGTCGAGTGTTTGTCAGTTGGGCGTTCAATTTCCTTACCATCGTGTTCTACAGGTGGTGCTAAGATGGTGGCTTTTGCGACAGGTGCTTATGCTCGTATTCGTAAGCAATTTAATATGCCGATTGGTCGTTTTGAAGGCATTGAAGAAGCTTTGTGTGAAATCGCTGGCATGACTTATTCCTGTGCAGCAACCGCTACCATGACAGCATTAGCCGTCGATCAAGGCGAAGTTCCTGCGGTTCCCTCTGCCATTGCCAAAATGCATGCAACAGACATGTCGCGCACAATTATTTCTCATGCGATGGATATTCATGGTGGAAAAGGCATTATTTTGGGACCAAAAAACTATTTGGGTCGAGCGTGGATGGGCGTACCTATTTGGATTACAGTCGAAGGGGCGAATATTTTAACTCGGAGTATGATAATATTTGGGCAAGGAGCGATTCGTTGCCATCCTTATGTGTTAGATGAAATGCGAGCAGCAGCCATCGAAGACAAAGAAGAAAGATTAAATAAATTTGATGACGTTTTGTTTAAGCATATTGGTTACAGTTTTAGTAATGCGGTGCGTTCGTTCTTTATGGGTTTGGGCTTGTGGCGTTTAGAAAAGGCTCCGCATGACCGATTTAGTAAGAAATTCTATGCTAAAATTACCCGCTACAGTGCTGCATTTGGTTTAGCTGCTGATGTCTCCATGTTGACATTGGGTGGAGCTTTAAAGAAGAAAGAAAAAACTTCGGCTCGTTTGGGCGATGTTTTGAGTCATCTTTACATGGCATCCGCTGTTTTGAAAAGATACCGTGATCAAGGCAGTCAAAAAGCAGACCAGCCTTTGGTTGCTTGGGCATTGCACCAACATTTTTATAAAATTGAGCAGGCCTTAAAATTATTGACGTATAATTTTCCGAGTAAAGTTGTTGGATTTGTATTAAGAAGACTGGTTCTTCCTTTTGGAAATCATGAATTGCCAGCAGGTGATCGTTTGGGTCACAAAGCTGCCAGTTTAATCCTTAACCCGAATGAAACACGAGCTCGTTTAACCGATGGCATCGACAAAGTGGCTTCAAAATACAACACAGTGGCACAGATGAATGAAACACTGATAAAAGTGATTGATGCCGAGCCATTGGAACGTCGAATCCTTAAAGCCATAAAAGCAGGAGAGATTGTCAATGCTGTGACCGCAGATGAAAACCTCGCCCAAGCCTTGGAGAAAAATATTATTTCTCAAGATGAATTTGATAAACTGAGCAAAGTACGAGCAGCTGTGATGGATGTGGTTAATGTTGATGATTTTGCATTTGATGCCTTTGACAGAACAAAAAAGAAAACAAAAATCACAAAAATTAAAGCAGCATAAGCTCCTTAGCCATAAATCATTGGTAACAACTCACACCGTCATTCCTGCGTAGGCAGGAATCTCTATGGTGAATGGCTTTATATTTACCAACCATTGTAATTATTATTTATGAGATTGCCGCCTTCGCGGCAATGACGGTAGGTGCGAGCAGTTACAATCATTGTACTTAAATTAAGAAGGAGTATTGCCCAAATACTCCTTTTTTATTTTAAAACATGCTAAAATCCTTTTCATAACTGCTTCACAACTTAAATTTCGATAGAAACATATCATTTATGAAGGATTTTTCGACAACCGCATTCTTGCTCAATAAGTACCAACAAGGCGACCAAGCTTCCTGTGATAAACTTTTTGAACTCTACCATCCTGCCTTATTGCGATGGGCACATGGTCGCATACCGGTCCAAGCAAAAGGATTTATGGATACGCAAGATATGGTTCAAGACACTATGGTATTGGCATTTCGGCATATTGAAACGATAAAAGCTCAAAGACCTGGTGCATTTTTCACCTATTTGCGTACCGTTTTTATCAACCAAATAAAGCAAGAATTACGCAAAAACAAACCCTTTCAATTGTCTATTACTCAATTTACAGACAGTGATAAAATGGCTTATGAAAAAGATTTAAGTACCATTATTGACTACGATGCCGCATTGGACAAATTGTCAGAAAAAGAAAAAGAAGCGGTTATTTTACGTCTGGAATTTGGTTTTAATTACGAAGAAATTGCAAACCTAACCCAAAAATCAAATGCTAACGCAATAAGAATGTTTATTACTCGTGCCTTAATCAAACTAGCAACACATATGAGCTAAAAAAAACCTGCGTGTGGAGGGTTTGAAAAAATATTTTATAACTTTGTCCTGTTATAAGCCCTTAAGTCGTTAAACACATTGGGTAAACTCTATATTCTAGTATTTTTTATTTCAGGAGAAAAGTATGTTGAAAAAACACCTTTTGTATACAGGCGCATTTTTAATTTTAGCCGCAAACGCACCCTTAAGTGCTGATACCATCTTTAAAAATGGTTTTGAGCAGTATTTCCGCTTAAATGATACGGGCATTACTTGGGCAGCTGATTATTTGGGTAGCAATAATGCCTCATGCACCAGTAATATTACCGCACCCCAAGATTGTCATCAAGGGCGTGATAATGACTTTAATGATAATTCCGATGGTGTGGCAGGCTTTAGTTTTACCAAAATTGATGCAGCAGGCAATCCATTAGCCGCCAATGCTAGCACATGGTCATGCGTCAAAGATAATGTTACCGGTTTGCTATGGGAACATAAAAACACCGATAACAGCTCTATCCATTTCAATAATCATTTCTACCAATGGGGCGGGGTAACGCATTTGGGTTCCAATTTTGGAACGTATTATAATGATTGGGATGTATTAGTTAATGGCACAAATGGTGAAACTCTCTGCGGTAAAGATAATTGGCGTGTGCCCACAAATATGGAATTGATGAGTTTGGTAAACATCGGAACCACCGCAAACCAGCGTATTGATACCAACTTTTTCCCCAATGTTATGGGTACTTATTGGAGTGCTTATGCCACCCATTTTGATGCAAACAGAGCACAAATGACTCGTTTTGCTCCATCCAATGGAATCAGTTTTGGTGTTGGCAATAGAACCCAAGGACAACGCGTCATCTTAGTCAGTCAATAACAACGAGTGGAGAAAATCATGAAAAAATTAGCAGTAACCTTTATATTAGTCCATTGTTTTTGTAGCAATGTTATTGCCCAAACCTGTGTCACTGAAAAGGAAATTCCATCAAGTACGCCCGATTCACGTTTTATCGTTGATAATACAGCAGGAACTGTCGTCGATAAACTTACCCAGTTGATGTGGTCGCATTGCAGCATTGGTCAATCAGGAACAAGTTGTGAAA
>CAZQMH010000252.1:0-3773 GCA_964594435.1 uncultured Alcanivoracaceae bacterium | reverse complement strand
CCCGCTCGCTTAGCAGGCAGAATACTTTTGGTTCATGAAACCATCAATCAAATCGTCAACCCTCGCCAAGCATGGATATATAACCCTGGTCAACGTCGTGTACGCCGTGCCCCGAATGTCGCTTATGATAATCCAGGAACCGCCTCTGATGGTTTGCGAACCAATGATATGACGGATATGTTTAATGGAGCTATGGATAGATTTAATTGGGTAACAGTTGCCAAGAAAGAAATGTATATTCCTTATAATTCTTATAAAGTGCATAGTGGTAATTTGGATTATTCAGATATTGTTAGAGCAGGGCATTTGAATCAAGATTTAATGCGTTATGAATTGCATCGGGTTTGGGTTGTTGAAGCAACTTTAAAACAAGGTATGCGGCACATAAATTCACGACGTACATTTTATCTCGATGAAGATTCTTATCAAATAGTTTTAGTTGATCATTACGATAAAAGAGGCAATATCTGGAGATTTTCCGAAGCCCACAGTATCAACTATTATGATGTACCAACATTCTGGTCAACCGTAGAAGTTCATCATGATTTGCGTTCTGGTCGTTATGTTGCTGTCGGTTTAGACAATAAAGAACCAGTCAATACATTTAATGTGCCATTAAGTGAATCAAATTATACACCACAGGCATTACGCAAACGTGGCACGAGATAAATCCACACAAAAACAATCAAAAAAGAGAGAGAATATGACAAAACACATAGTGCTTTTATTAATTTATTTTTCAACAATTGCCCTAGCAAATGATAAGGTGCTTAATGCCGAAGCGATGCCGAACTTCAAAAATGCGCTTTACCTCGATGTGGCAACAAATAAAACCTTAGTTGTGGCGGTTGGAGAAAGAGGTCATGTGGCAATCAGCCAAGATTATGGTGCCACTTGGCAGCAATCCAAAACGGTGCCCACACGAATTACCTTGACCGCAGTTTCGATTGTTGGTAACAATATTTGGGCTGTTGGTCATGATACAATAATCATCCACAGTGCCGATGCTGGAAAAACATGGAAAATTCAATTTGAAGATAAACAAAGGCAAATGCCGTTGCTCGATGTCTTATTTGTTAATGAAAGCGATGGTTATGCCGTTGGTGCCTATGGAACTTATTTAACCACACATGATGGAGGAAAAAACTGGAAAGATTCCCTAATCATTGAGGATCAAGATTTTCATCTCAATAAAATCATAAAAATTGATGAATACAAAATGTTTGTTGTTGGCGAAGCAGGTAATGCCTACCGCAGTTTTGATGCGGGCAATACATGGGAAAATATAGAACTACCTTATCCAGGTTCAATGTTTGGCGTGACTTATTATCAAGCCGAAATAGTGGCGTATGGTTTAAGAGGCAATGTGCTGGTATCTGGTGATTTTGGTGAAACCTTTACCCAGATTGATTCGCCAATACAGGACAGTTTGTTTGGTGCAGGACAAACCAAGAGAGGCATGTTATTACTGGTTGGAGCCAATGGTGCCGTTTTACGTTACCAAAATAGAAAATTAAGCCAAATTGATATTCCAGATAGCAAAAGCGATGGTGATTATACACAATTGGTCTCAATTAAAGGCAATAAACTCATATTTGTCGGCGAAAATGGCATCAATAAAAAGCAATTAGGTAAATAATATGACAAACAAAACTTCCCCCATCATAACAGTGCTACAAAATTTAATTTTTAATAATAAGAAAATCATTCTACTCTTATTAACCCTTCTCACTGTGGCAATGGCTTATTTTGCGAGTCAATTAAGAGTCGATGCAGGTTTCAAAAAACAATTGCCCTTACAACATGAATACATGAAAACATTCATGGACTACGAGAGTGAATTTGGTGGAGCCAATCGGTTATTGATTGCGGTCATGGCGAAGGAAGGCGACATGTTTAATCCAAACTATTTCAAAACACTCGAAGCCGTCACCGATGAGGTTTTTAATATCAATGGCGTCTCACCAGCGAGTGTTACCTCGATTTTTACCCCAAATGTTCGCTTCGTTGAAGTAGTCGAGGATGGTTTTGCAGGAGGCAATGTTATTCCTTCGGATTTTGAACCAACGCCAGAAATGTTTGAAACAGTGAAAAGTAATATCGTCAAAGCAGGGGTGGTTGGACGTTTGGTTGCCGAAAATTTCAATGGAGCAATGGTATGGGCAGAACTACTTGAGGAAGACCCCGTTAGCCACAAAAAAATCAACTACCAAGATGTTGCCGCACAATTAGAAAACATCCGACAAAAATACGAAAATGGCAACAATCAAGTTCTGCATGTGATTGGTTTTGCCAAAATTGTCGGTGATATCTCCGAAGGGGCAAAATCGGTGTTAATCTTCTTTGCTTTAGCACTGGTGATTACCGCCATCTTACTGTATTGGTATTCTGGCAATATTAAACTCACTATTTTCCCTCTTATTTGTTCAATTGTTGCCGTTATTTGGCAGCTAGGAGCCCTAAAATTACTTGGTTTTGGCATTGACCCGATGAACATATTAACGCCTTTTCTGATATTTGCGATAGGTGTCAGTCATGGGGTGCAGATGATAACGACATGGACCGATGAAATCATATCGCACGAACATGGAAAATGGGATGGTGAAAAGGCCGCCAAATATACTTTTGCTGTATTGTTAGCACCTGGAATTATTGCCTTGTTGAGTGATACCATTGGTTTTGCTACGATTTACTTTATCGATATTCGTATCATTCAAGAACTCGCCATAACGGCAACCATAGGCGTGGCATTGATAATTATCACAAACTTAGTTTTAATGCCTATTTTATTATCAATGATAAATACCTCAAATTTTGGACATTTTTGTGAAAAATGCTTTAAAAGTGTCAACAATGATTCCAAATTTTGGCGTGGCATTGCAGGATTTGCTCGAAATCCCTTGGCGAGTGTATCGGTACTCATCTTAATCGGCTTGTTTGCTTTTGGTTATTACAAATCTCAAGACATGCAAATTGGCGATTCTCAAGCAGGCGTTCCTGAACTGCGACCCGATGCTCGCTATAATATTGATGCGAAAACCATCAGTTCACAATTCTCACTTGGGGTTGATATGATAAGCGTCATCGCCGAATCCAGTGCTAATGCCTGTACCGAAAGCTATGATGCGATGGAAAAAATCGACCGCTTCGCATGGCATATGGAAAATGTTAAAGGTGTGCAAAAGGTGATAACGCTCTCACAATTTGCCAAAATTATTACCGCAGGTTGGAACGAGGGCAACCCAAAATGGCGAGCCTTATCCCGCAATAAATTCATCATGCGACAAAGTTTATCCAGTGTCGAAACAGATACAGGACTGCTCAACAAAGATTGCAGCTCCATGCCAATCATGATATTTACCGAAGATCATAAAGCCACAACCATCAACCGAATTGTAAAAGCGGTCAAAGACTTTAGAACCCAATATCCAGCAAAAACAGACCAGCAATTGACCAATTTGGTGCAAGCCATTTACCAATTCGACAGTACGGATAAAGCTTCCATAACAAAACTAATCGACTTAGCCGCGAAATTGCCAGAAGAACCCGCAGCAAAATTCAAAAATATAGCAGAAGTCGCCTACAATTTTGATGCCAATAAAAAAGACGATGTTCAATACCTCAGCGATGAAGTCAAAACTTACATCCTCAACAACCCACAAAAACTAACCAATCTACCAGAAGTGGCAGAAGGCGAAGTGCGTTTTCGATTAGCAACAGGCAATGTTGGGGTTATGGCAGCGACCAATGATGTTGTTTCCAAAGCTCAAATG
>CAZQMH010000251.1:0-3854 GCA_964594435.1 uncultured Alcanivoracaceae bacterium | reverse complement strand
TGATATTGCGGGTATTGAAAATATCGCCTTCAAGCAACCCTCAAAAGAGGAAAGTTCCCATGATTTCCTATGGCGATGCCATAAACACACTCCCAAACGTGGGCAAATCACTCTGTTTAATCGCAGTTATTATGAAGAAGTGTTGGTGGTAAAAGTTCACCCACAATGGTTAGCTGCACAAAAAATTAAGCAAAAAATAAACAAAGATTTTTGGAATGCTCGCTACCAAAGCATCAATGATTTTGAAAAACATTTACAAAATTCGGGCACAACTGTTATCAAATTTATGCTCGATGTTTCCCAGAAAGAACAACACAACCGCTTGAAAAGACGCTATTCATTGCCAGAAAAACAATGGAAATTTAGCACGGGTGACATTAAAGAGAGCAAACTGTGGCAGCACTACCAACAAGCCTTCAGTGAAATGCTTGCTAAAACATCAACAAAAAATTGCCCTTGGCATGTTATTCCAGCGGATGACAAACCATTAATGCGTAAATTAGTCGCGGCAATTATTGTCGCCGAATTAGAAAAGCTCAACCCCGAATTTCCAAAGATGCAAGATTTCGATGCTCAAGATTTAAGCTTGATTGATGAACTAATGACAGGAAAAGTATAAAAATATTAAAAATATAATTGAAAAAAGCACGCTTATCGTATATATTTACTACGACTACATTCGTTCTTAAACTTAAATTAAACAAATTATTATGAAACAAACACCAAAACCAACCAAAACTGAACTTGCCATCTTAAACGTGATGTGGAGAATTGCTCCTGCAACGGTTAGGCAAATCCATGAAGAACTGTGTCTGGCTACACGCACCAGCTACACAACAACACTCAAAATGTTACAAGTCATGCACCAAAAAGGATTGGTAGCTCGTGACTCTTCGAGCAAGGCTCATATTTATGAACCGGCCCTAAGCAAGCAAGAAACCCAATCGCAAATACTCGAAGATTTAAAAACACGCCTATTTGGTGGATCTTTAAGTTCGCTGGTGATGCAAGCATTGGGCTCAAACCATGAAGCCAGTAATGAAGAAATTTTACAAATCAAAGAATTTTTAAATTCATTAGAAAAATAACGAATCATGGAAAACTTACTCACTAATATTGGCACTATAGGCGATGCTGTTGGCTGGGCATTGGTTCATTTTATTTGGCAAGGGGCTTTGCTCTTTTTTGCCTATTGGATCTTAACCCGAATTATTTTCAAAGACAAAATCAACTTGCACTACTGGCTAGGCATGTTATTTATTGTTTTGTGCCTTATTATTCCTGTGCGTGAGTTTTTTATTCAACTATCTTTTAGTTCACCAAATTCCAGTGTTCTGCATCAATTGGCATTGGTCATACCTGCTGTAGAACCGCAAGGCATACTCAGCCCAACGGAAATCATCATCAACCTGATACAAAAAGTCTTGCCTTATTTGGTCATGTTGTGGATGTTCTCGATATTTTTAATCAGCACTAACCTGATTAAATCTTGGTTCGACTTGGTTAAACTCAGTCGTTATTCATCACAAAAATTACCAAAAAACTTACAAACATTACTGTTGCAAGCCAGCAAGCAACTAAAAATTCGTTTCAAACCACTGGTGACAATCAGTGAAAAAATAGACATACCCGCAACATTTGGTTACCTAAAGCCGGTCATACTCTTGCCAGCATCCATCATCAATCAATTACCACAAGAGCAAATGGAAGTGATATTGTTGCATGAACTGTGCCACATCAAACGAGCCGACTTCCTGCACAATATATTGCAACTCATCGTCGAAACATTGTTCTTCTACCACCCGTTAGCCAAGTGGATTTCGCGAGATGTACGTGCAACGCGGGAAAAATGCTGTGATGCCATGGTTATCAAATTGAAAACAAATCCCATGACTTACGCCAAAGCATTAACCAATATTGCCTCTATTTACCATAATGATAAACTTAATAATCATTCCAAATCTTACCTGCAAATTGCGGCTACCGATGGAGAATTATTTAACCGCATAAAATTCTTAATGCTGGAAAAACAAAGCCAATCCTCAAGGACAAACTTACTATTTGGACTTGTTTTAGTGTCAGCGGTGCTGTTTTCACTCAATGGTTTTATAAAAAACAACAAGCCAACAACACACTTTTTTCAGATGGCTAACACAGCAGCAACCGAACCTTTTTTAGAAAAAAGCACAAGACCCAGCTATGAGCTGCCAGACATTCAAGAGTTATCCCAAAAAGCTCAGTCTGCTCATGCTCAAGTTCATAAGCAAAAGCAAAAACAAATACAAATACAAATACAACAGGCACAAATTGCAAAACAGCAAGCCACGATACAGGCACAGCAAAAGAAATTGGTTCAAACCAAGCCTATCGTAGTCCAAACACGCCCGATTCAGCAGGTAACAGCAAATTTGCCAAGAGAAGAAATTGTTGAAAAAACAGCAGAAAATAAAGTAACAAATACAGCAATAACCGGAAAGCAAACAAAAACAACCAAGCCTGCCAGCAGCCACACGTATCCAAAACTTATCAAAAGAGTCAATCCTGTTTATTCAGCTAAAGCCCGTTCCTATGGCATAGAAGGCACTGTTATCCTCAGTTTTAACATTAATAAAAATGGACGGGTGAAAAATATTAAAGTTGATAAAAGCTCGCCACTCAAACTCCTTGATGGCAATGCTCGCCGAGCTTTGCATAATTGGCGTTTTGACAAAAAGAGCATCAACAACGATACTCTTCACAACCGTTATCAACAAATATTTAGCTTTTATTTGAACGGCACCGAAGAGTGCTCCAGTAGCGATATTGGCTCTCGCTTAAATAGCCAGTCATGTGATAACTTATAACTAACGATGAATACAATAAATATCTCTCATAGCCATTGTTATGACAAACAAACCGCCTGTAGTAAAGCCGATGAAATGCTAGAAGAAATAGCACAAAAATATGGTTTAAGCATTGAAAGCAGTGGCGATGGCGAAATAATATTCAGTGGTTCTGGTATTTCTGGCAATGTAGAAATAAAAGAGGATGAAATACTGCTGTTTGCTAAGCTTGGCTTTCTCATGGCCGCCATGAAGCCGATTATTGCCAGTGAGATACAAAAAAAATTAGAGAGTAAATTTTAAAAAAAAAGCCTCAAAAGAGGCTTTTATTAACGATTTTCAAGAATTTTTCTTAATTGATTCCAGCAACTCTTCAGATGTACGCCTAAAAATAGAAACTGATTCAATATGAGAATACTTGAGGGTCAAGTCTTTAGCAACAAGAAAAACCGCACGCTTAGTGCCAAACCAGCCAAAACAATCATAAGCCTTAGATATTTCACCATCGACATCTGACAATAAAGTAAAAGGTAGCTTAAGTTCTTTCTTAAATGCGGCATGCGATTTGACGTCATTCGTGCTAATGCCGATGATTTCAACTTTAGCATCGGCGAAATCTTTGGCATTGTCTCGATATTCGGCAAATTGGTTGGTGCAAACGGGAGTACCATCGCCTGGATAAAAAACCAATAAAGCTTTATTTTTGATTTTACTGGATAATTTAAAAGGCTTGCCATTATCTGCAACTAAGGAAAAATCTGGTACTTTTTGACCGACTTCTAAGGACATAAGTTCACTACTCACTATTAAAACAAGCGGCTATTTTATAAGCTAAAGTGATAAATAGAAACTCATTGTTAAAAATATTCTAAAAAAATGATTTTTTTTAAAAATAAAATAGAAATTTCACAAATTTATGCTATAGTTCGCATCCTGATTTAAATGAAGCAACTTCATCAAATATCAGCAATAAATCGGAGAGGTGGCAGAGCGGCGGAATGCACTGGTCTTGAAAACCAGCAAGGGTTAATA
>CAZQMH010000250.1:0-3854 GCA_964594435.1 uncultured Alcanivoracaceae bacterium | reverse complement strand
ATTAGATTTAGCCAATCCAGTAGATATTGAAAAAAAAATAAATGCCATACAACCAGACCTCATCGTCAACCCTGCGGCCTATACCGCCGTTGACAAAGCCGAAAGCGAGCCCGAACTCGCCCAGCTCATCAATGCCGATGCTCCTGCTATTTTTGCAAAATATGCCGTCATCACCGACACACGTTTGGTGCATTATTCCACCGATTATGTGTTTGATGGCAAAAATGACCGCCCTTGGCAAGAAAATGACGAAACCAATCCCCAATGCGTCTACGGACAGAGCAAAAGAAATGGTGAAAATGCCATCATAGACTCTGGTTGTTCACACATGATTTTTCGCACAGCTTGGGTCTACTCTTACCGAGCCCACAATTTCGTAAAATCCATGCTAAATTTAGCCAAAACACGTGATGAACTGAATATAGTTGATGACCAAATAGGTTCACCCACCTCTGCCCAATCCATCGCCTTGGGAACACTGCTGGCCTTACAAAATCCAACCGATGGGCTTTACCATATTACCTCATCGGGCAAAACCAGTTGGTGTGGTTTTGCTCGAAAAATATTTGCCCAAGCCTATAAACTGCAATTAATCGACAAAATACCGCAGGTATTTGCCATTTCCACCGAAAACTACCCAACCCCAGCAAAAAGACCGCATTATTCTGTTTTGGATTGTAGTAAAATTAACCACACATTTAATATAAAAATGCCGACATGGCAAACGTCCTTACAACTTTGTATGCAAAATTTTAGGAGAGAAAATTGAAACTTATACCCGTAATTCTATCAGGAGGAGCTGGCACACGCTTATGGCCAGTTTCTAGACGAGCCTATCCCAAACCCTTTATGAAATTAGCCGATGGCAGTACTTTGGCAGAGCTAACTTTTCAAAGAGCATTAGAAGTCTCCGATGATGGAACCGTTCTAACTGTTACCTCACGTGACTATTACTTTATATGCCGTGATATGTACCAAAAAGTTGCCAAAGAAGAGATACACAAACAAATTTTCATGCTCGAACCAATGGGCAGAAATACCGCTCCTGCTATCGCCTTAGCCGCCTTAGAAGTGCAACAAAGATTTGGTGAAGATGCCGTTATGTTAGTCATGCCATCGGATCATCTTATAAAAGACAAAGCGGCTTTTCAAAAAGCCGTAAAAACAGGCAGCGAACTAGCAACTCAAGGCTATATTGCCACATTTGGCATCTTCCCAACGTCCGCCGAAACAGGTTATGGTTACATCAAGGCTGGCGAGAAAATAGCAGGATTTGAGGCATCCGTCATAAGCGAATTTAAAGAAAAACCAGACTTACAAACAGCAAAAGAATACATCACATCAGGAAACTATTCGTGGAATTCTGGCATGTTTTGCCTATCTGCCAAGACATTATTAACGCAGATGCAACACACCTCACCTGACGTCTTGGATGCCGCAAAAAAATGTTTTGCCAGCAAAAATATGCAAAACCAAGCCATAGAATTTTCCAGCGAGGCGTTTGCTGCTATGCCTGATATTTCTATTGATTATGCCGTCATGGAAAAAGCCCAAAAACGTGCCGTCATTGACTCCCGCTTCGACTGGAATGATATCGGCTCATGGAACTCTATGGCATCTCTGTCACAAAGCGATGAATTTGGCAACCGCATCGAAGGCAAAGCCATCACCATAGAATCCAAAGATTGCTATATTCGCAGTGGCGATAGAATTGTCGCTGCCGTTGGTGTAGAAAATTTAATGATAGTAGATACGAAAGATGCGGTTTTAATAGCCCACCGTGAGCGTTCACAAGGTGTGAAAGACGTGGTGCAATTTTTAAAGTCAAAAAACCACGAAGCAGCGATTTTTCACCAAACCGTTCACCGCCCGTGGGGAAGTTACACCATTTTAGAGGACGAAGAAGACTGCAAAGTTAAGCGTTTAGTGGTCAAACCAGGGCAAATTCTCTCCTTACAAAGACACCAACGCCGATCCGAGCACTGGACAGTGGTCTCTGGCACCGCCAAAGTACGTAACGGCGATAAAGAGTTTTTGCTCAAAGCCAACCAATCGACTTATATTCCATTAAACACCATGCACCGTTTGGAGAACCCAACCGACAAAGACATTGCCTTAATTGAGGTGCAATGTGGCGATTATTTTGGCGAAGATGATATCGAAAGGTTTGAAGATATTTACGGACGCACTAACGATGACTGAAATTAACCAACAATTCCTTAATAGCTGCTTAGTCACAGCCAAACGTGCTGCCAAATCAGCCGAACAAATTATTAAACATTATTACAAATGTTCACTCGAAACAAAGATTAAAGAAGATTTAACTCCTGTCACCCAAGCCGACACCGAGTGCGAACAGGTGATTAAACAAGTTCTTGCTGCACAATTTCCAGATTTCGGATTTTACGGCGAAGAAACAGGCAAATCGAACATGGATTCTGAATTTTTATGGTTGGTTGACCCGATTGATGGCACCAAAAGTTTTGTCCGTGAATACCATTTTTTTTCCACCCAGATTGCCTTGATGCACAACAATAAAATTATTATGGGTCTGTCCCATGCACCGATGTTTAACGAAACCGCTTGGGCAGCTAGCGGTCTGGGGGCTTTTATTGACGACCAACCCTTGACTGTCAGTGCTTTTGAAAAACCCGAAGATTGTTGTTTTTCAACAGGCAACCTGCGCCGCTTTTGTCAAGACAAGAACGCATGGGAAAAATTACGCCAAATCATGGCATTGTGTCACAAAACTCGTGGTTACGGTGATTTTTATCATTACCATTTATTGGCAGCAGGCAAGTTAGAACTTGTGCTTGAATCGGATGTCAACATCTTAGATATTGCGGCTTTGAGTATTTTAGTTACCGAAGCAGGCGGCAAAATAAGCGACCTCGATGGTCAAGCCATAGGCTTAGAAACCACCTCCGTACTGGCAGGCAATTCACGCAACTACGCAAAAGCACTGAGCATACTGCAATCATGAAAAAACTGCTGCCACAAATCGAAGCCATTGCCAAACAAGCCGCAGGTGAAATTTTAAAAATATACCACTCGAAAGATTTTGGTATAGAGATAAAAAATGACCGCTCACCACTCACACAAGCGGATTTAGCGGCACACCATACTATCGTCAATGCCCTCAAAGTACTCACGCCAAACATCCCTGTTTTATCAGAAGAATCTGCAACCATCCCTTTTAGCACACGAAAAACATGGCAAAAATATTGGCTTATTGATCCTTTAGATGGCACCAAAGAATTTATTAAACGCAATGGCGAATTTACCGTTAATATTGCCTTGATTGAAAACCACAAACCTGTTTTATCGGTGGTGCACGTTCCCGTGACAGATTGCATTTATAGTGCTGCTGATGGGCTTGGAGCTTTTAAAGATGGCACAAAAATTCAGGTCAAGAAACCCGCTTCAAGCATTCCAATAGTGGTGGGCAGCCGCTCGCATATCTCTGAAGATGTACAACACTACCTCAAACAATTGGGCGAACATGAAATGACGGCAATGGGCAGTTCCCTAAAATTCTGTTTGGTTGCTGAGGGTCAAGCGGATTTGTATCCACGTTTAGGTCTCACGTCCGAATGGGACACCGCTGCGGCCCAATGCATTGTTGAACAAGCGGGAGGACGCGTAGTAACACTAGATGACAAATCGCTACAATACAACACAAAAGACAGCTTGCTCAACCCTTACTTTATGGTTTATGGCGATGAATCTCGGCAATGGTTTTTTTAGGATAGCAAGTCTATTATTGTTGGTTTTTTTGGGAACGGGCGGTGGCAATAAAAATAAAAACACCCTTAATATCGCTGTTGCCAGTAATTTTGAAGCAACGCTGAAAG
>CAZQMH010000249.1:0-3863 GCA_964594435.1 uncultured Alcanivoracaceae bacterium | reverse complement strand
TGGCGTTTAAAACAAACACCAAAAGTGTCATGGCTAGGAGCTTGTCCGAGAATAAAGTACGTTTTGTTTTCATAAATCACCTGTAATTTAGCCAAACCTTGATAGAAAAAGCTCATTGCATACAATGAGCCGATGTGTATGACTATTAAAATTTAGCAAACGATTAAAAAAACCCAACCTTTTGACCAGTTGGGTTGTGTTTTTACGATGGACACATCGCTAAGAGTTATTTAGAGTTATAAACAATTCTTACACGACGGTTTTGTGACCAACAAGATTCACTATTACATAATGCAACGGGTTTTTCTTCACCAAAGCTGACCACAGAAATTTGCCCAGCAGAGGCACCTTGTGCACGTAATAAATTGGCAACAGATTTGGCTCGTTTTTCACCCAATGCTAAATTGTATTCTGGTGTGCCACGTTCATCGGCATGTCCTTCAAGCTTGATAGTGGCTGAAGGGTTTTCTCGTAAATAACGTGCGTGCAAGGCAATTAATTCACGGTATTGAGCTTCAACCGTCGCTTGGTCATAGGCAAAAAAGATGACGCGCTGGGATAAAAGGCTTTGTGGATTGGTTAAATCTTCAGGATTACAGCAGATTTTATAAAAAGTTCCACCTAAGTAAGTTGTCTCACCTTCTAATGGGTGGGTTATTGTACCTGTGTTATCGCCATTATCATTCGTTCCTGTCTCAACCACATCAGGTTTGACATTGTCTTGTTTTTTGCCGCAAGAGACTATCATCATGCTAAATAGGGTTAATAGGGCTAGTTTTAAAAAAAGTTTCATTTTTATTGTCTCCAAGGAGTTATTGTTTTATTTTGCAGGTTTAATCAAACAGTTTACAATAGAATAAATAGACAAGAAACACTTTATGAATATTTTTTTTCATTTCTTAACAAAATAGTGCAATTTTCATGAGCTTCATCAAAAAAATCCTAAATATGACAGTTATGTTACAAATATGACATATCTCCTGTAAACCCGATGTTTTCTCTTTTAATTCCTATGCAAAAATGATTTTTTACTATTTTTCCTTAGAATACCGTTTAATTTTATAAATTCGAGAAAATATTATGAAGAATATAATTTCAGAGATGTTAGGTAAGTCACCTGTGCATCCCATCCAAGACCATATTGATACCGCTTTTGAATGTGCGGCTCTATTGCCCTCAATTGTTGAAGCTGCCAATCTCAATGATTGGAATAAAGTTGATGCCATCAATGCAGAAGTTAGAAATCTAGAAAATGAAGCCGATGCTCAGAAACTAAAAATTCGCTCCAATCTGCCAAAAAGTTTGTTCATGCCTGTGCCTCGACAAGATTTACTCGAATTAGTCTTAGTGCAAGACAAAATTGCTAATCATGCCAAAAGCATTGCCGGCATGATAAAACAAAGAAAAATACAAATTCCTGGTTCCATGTATGAAGAGTTTCTTGTTTTTGTAAACTTATGCGTAGAAGCGGCACGTTTTGCCAAGAAAAGCGTACATGAACTTGATGATTTGTACGAAACTGGATTCCGAGGAGCCGAAGTTAAATTAGTACAAGGCTTAATCAATGAATTGGACAACATCGAAACCAAAACCGATGGCAAACAAGATGAAATGCAACAAGCACTGTTTAAAATAGAACGCGACTTGCACCCTATTGATGTCATGTTTTTGTACAAACTCATCGATAAAGTTGGCAATGTTGCCGATATGGCGGAACGTGTTGGTCGTCGCTTAGAACTCTTACTTGCCAAATAACTGGAGATAATTATGGATCACGCAACTATTTATATGATTTTAGCTGGAGTTTTTGGGCTTTTTATGGCTTGGGGGATTGGTGCAAATGATGTAGCAAATGCCATGGCAACATCGGTTGGCTCTAAAGCGATAACCATCAAAACAGCCATCATAATCGCCGCAATATTTGAATTTAGCGGAGCCATTCTTGCTGGCGGTGAAGTCACAAAAACCATCCGCAAAGGCATTGTTGACCCTGATGCTATCAGTTCGCCAGAACTGTTAATCTTCGGCATGTTAGCATCGTTATTGGCAGCAGGCATCTGGCTGCTAATTGCTTCTAAAAAAGGCTGGCCTGTTTCTACAACTCACTCCATCGTTGGAGCAGTGGTAGGTTTTGCCGCTGTAGGTATCGGAATGGATGCTGTGCATTGGGGCAAAGTTGGCACAATTGTTTTGAGTTGGGTCGCATCGCCTCTGACCTCTGGCATCATTGCATTTCTTTTGTTTCAAAGTGTACAGTTTTTAATCATCCGAACCGACAATCCACTAAAAATGGCAAAGAGATACGTACCTTTTTATATCTTTTTAACCGCCTTTTTTATGACCTTGGTAACAATCAAGAAAGGACTGAAACATGTTTCCAATTTTGAGGTAAGTTCAAATGAAGCCTATATGTATGCCGCTCTCATCGGTCTAATCGTAGCGATTATAGGAGCAATTTTCATCTCTAAAATACAAGTCGATGAAGCTAAAGAAAAAGAATTTCATTTCCATACTGTTGAAAAAGTATTTGCCGTATTAATGGTCATAACCGCCAGTGGCTTAGCCTTTGCCCATGGCTCTAATGATGTTGCCAATGCTGTTGGGCCTCTAGCAGCGGTCGTTTCAACGGCTAAACACGGAATGATAACAGGCAAAGCAGCACTTGATGCCTGGATTCTTGTGGTTGGTGGCATAGGTATCGTTATTGGTCTGGCCACTTATGGTCGAAAAGTCATCGCAACCGTAGGTACAAAAATCACACACCTAACACCCTCACGTGGCTTTGCTGCGGAACTTGGAGCATCCATGACTATTGTTGTTGCTTCATCAACGGGAATGCCCATTTCAACCACACACACTTTAGTTGGAGCCGTACTAGGTGTCGGCATGGCAAAAGGCATTAGTGCCATTAATTTATCGGTTGTGCGCGGCATATTTGCCTCATGGATAATCACCATTCCAGCAGGAGCCATATTATCCATTGTCTTCTTCTTTATTCTTAAAGCAATATTTGGGTAGATAATCATCAATAATCCCAAAGCCTGAACAATTTTACTACTTGGGCTTTGGGATTATTACCATTCACAAGTGTTTTGCATAATTTTTTAAAATATAGTTTGACACATCCAGTCAAGCTAAATATAATGCCCGCTCGTTTCACGAAGTGCGATTGCTCAACATAGCAATAGACTTTCAAAAATGCCCGGTTAGCTCAGTCGGTAGAGCAGAGGATTGAAAATCCTCGTGTCCTTGGTTCGATTCCGAGACCGGGCACCATTTTTTGGTTTCAACCCGTTTCAAATCAGTTCAAAACCCCTTATATTTACGAGCTTTCAACCACTAGGTTGTTTCAGCTTGTTTCACCCTGTTTCATGGAATTTCAGTCCAAATGGTGCTATATTTGGTGCTATCACTCAATTCAATTTATATAGGTAGCACCAAAATGGCATTGACAGATATAAAAATCAAGCGGACAACCGCGAAAACAAAGGACTTTTGGCTTACTGATGAAAAAGGATTAAGGCTATTAATTAAGAAAAATGGGGCAAAGTATTGGCGTTTAAAATACCGCTTTGGTGGTAAACAAAAAACTTTAGCCATTGGTGTCTATCCTGAAATATCTTTAAAGATGGCAAGAGACTTGCGAACCGAAGCAAGGCAACAGCTTAAAGAGGGGATAGACCCAAGCCAAGCCAAGAAAGAGAAAATGTATAGTATGATTATGAATGATACCAATACATTCTCAAAGATTGCCTTAGATTGGTGGAAACACGAGAAAGTAACGTGGACAGAGGATCACGCCAATAGACTATTACACCGATTAGAAAAAAACGCCTTCAAATATTTAGATAACAAACCAATGG
>CAZQMH010000248.1:0-3891 GCA_964594435.1 uncultured Alcanivoracaceae bacterium | reverse complement strand
CATTGCAACAAAACCCCAATGACCGCTACAAATCCATGCAAAGCTTTGCCGATGATTTACAAAACTATCTGTCGAACAAGCCAGTCAATGCAACATCTCACTCTTTTTTCTACCGACTAGGCAAATTTGCCAAACGCCAAAAAGCCCTGTTTTTCACCTCATTAACCTTTTTAGTTTTATTGCTAGGCAGCTTAATCTTCACCTTATGGCAAAACCAACAAATCAAAATTGCTTCTGCCAAGGCTCAACATGTAAAACAATTCATGCTCGATACTTTCAGCACCACCAATCCTGATGAACACAGTGGAGAAATGATTTCTGCCAAGGATTTGTTACTCTCGGCAATGAGAAAGATTGAGGAAAATAAAGAATTAGCTAGCGATGTCAAACTGGAATTATACCAATCTATGGGCATCGCTTTTGCCCAATTAGGGCTGCACAAATTTGCCATTCAATCATTTAAATCATCTCTGCAAATTGACCCTCATAATGAAATGTCATTGGCATTGTTAGCAGAAAGCTTATTTGCTAACAAACAACAAGACCAATACCAGCAACTTATGCAAAGCATTGCTGTTGAAAATTTTTCTGCCATCCCACGCATCAAACTAAAACTGACGCAAGCCAGTGATTTCATCGCACAAGGTCACACACAGCGGGCTTTAGCCTTATTGCAAACCATTGAGCAAATGCCAGAGGTTCACAAACATTTAAAATTACAGTTTGACGTGCAATTATTAAAGTCAAGTGCCTATTTTATGCAATCGGATTACGAAAATGTCAAAAAAACCCTCAATGATTTACGCGCAAACTTAGATTTGCCAGCCACCAACTCCAAGGTTCTAGCATTAGATTTGAAAAGAGCAATTATGTACAAAGATAGTGGCGAATATGAACAGGCCTTGCTTATATTTACAGAGCTTGAGCAACGCTACCACACAGTTTTGGGCAATGATTATCCCGAATTGGGCTTGTTGTATCTGCGCATGGCTGGCACGTTATCTTCATTGGGCAAAAGAGACAAAGCCAAAAGCTATGCTCAAAAAAGCTACGATTTCTACCTCAGACTTTATGGCGAAAAAGGGGAAAGCATTGCTCAGGCATTAAATATGCTAGCCTCTTTGTATGCTCAAGATTACCAATGGCAAAATGCCATAGAAAAAATCCAGCATGCACTAAAAATCCTCAATAAATCCTATGCCCAAGACTACCCATTAGTACTTGATTTAAAGAAAAATCTAGCCAATTATTATATACGATTGGCACAATATGAACCCGCTTTAGAAATTTTGCAAGAAATTCATGCCGTGCAATTAAAGATTTTTGGCACAAACAATGCCAAAACTCTCAGCACAGAAAACTCACTCATGCTTGCCTTTCTTCATAACAACCAACTTGAAAAAGCACAAATTGTCGGTGAAAAACTATTGACCAAGGTGAAGCAAGAATTGCCAAAGAAACATTTTTTACAGACAGAAGCACGATTTAATTTATCGCGCGTGTATTTTAAAATGAAAAAACTACACAAACGGCTGGATTTATTATTGGAAATTGAAAAAAATAAACTCATCAAACCCACCTCGCCAAGCTATGCCGCCGTGTTACTGACCATAGGGCAAGCCTACGATGTGCTCGATGAAGTCAAACCCGCAGAAGACTATTTTTTAAAGGCAATAACAGCCAACGCCCTAGTCTATCCAGCAAATCATATCAATAGTTTGCAAATTAAACTGCAATACGCAAAATTTTTAAAATACTGGAAACGCGATAAGAAAGCCAAAAAAATCACCCAACAAGTCAAATCCATCATCGCCCAGGAAAATTACCACAATGCTACCTTAGATAAATGGATAAAAGATTTGGGTTATTGACCAAGTCAAGATTTAAGACTTAAGCTTAACGGCAAAGGCTGGCTTTTTCTTGGGCTTTGGTGGAGAAACATATTTCTCACGCCGAATTTGTGCAACGGGCAAGCCTTTCTCCTTCAACAACGTAAAAGCCTCATCAACCATCGCTGGATTGCCACATAAATAGGCAATGTCATTTTCCGGGTTGAAATCGACCTGTTGTAAATAACTTTGCACATGTCCTTGAAAATCTAATTCTGTCGGGTTTTGCATCGGCACGCGTGACAAGCAGCTGACATAGTTATAGCCTGATTGTTTGGCATTTTGTCGAAATTCATCGGCGTACAGCAAACCGCTTTCATCTCTAGCACCCATAATGATAAACACTTCCGCACCATTGTTAATGCGGTTAAACAATTCATGCGTCATGGCACGATACGGTGTAACACCCGTTCCTGTGGCAACAAGAAAATAGCGTTTGTATTTTTCATCGGTTAAACAAAAACGTCCATAGGGCGCCGAAGCTGCTATCTCATCGCCAATGACCATATTTTGCAATCCTATGGTTGCCAAACCACCCTTAACCCACGAAACTGCCAGTTCAATTTGAGAGATTTCATCATGGTTTTGCCTGAGAATGCTGGCAACCGAATAACTACGAAAAACTTCTTGTCCATCTTGTTCAAATAACAATCGGATAAATTGCCCAGCGATGAGTTCGAGTTTTTGCTGCTGCAAAATATCAAACACGAAATGAACCGTATTATCATTCAGGTCTTTGGTCGCAACGAGTTTAAGATGTAATTTATCTGCCATAATAACGGTCTTAAAAAAAATGCCATGATAACAAATAATTCACACTTTTGCGTGAAATACGATAAAATTAAGCAATGAAAAGAAAAACCGTTCTATTTTTAGACAATACTCATCCAAAAGCCTACGACAGCCAAACCTTGCAACTGCAAGCCATCGGTGGCACCGAAGCCAGTGTCGTCAAAACAGCCCAAATTTTATCCTCCCACTTTAATGTTGTTGTGGCACAGAAATACCGTATTGAAGAACAGCGAGAAAGTGAATTTTTAGCTTTTATTCCCAAATTTGCTATCCAATCGGTTGCCGCAGACTATGTGATTGTTCTGCGTAAATATCCAGAACTCAAGCCCATGCGGCGTTATTTTCCTAAGGCTAAATTGTTTTTATGGCTACACACCTATAAAAATACCGAATACGCTTTTAAAAAAAAGGGCCTAGCGAAGCTCGATTGCACCATTATTTGTAATTCCAAAACGCATCAACAACATACCGATTATTTACTCAATCACTCAAAGCTCGCCAAAACCATTGGAATATTTACCAAGCCCACCAAAGTCAGCTTTTGTTACAACCCTGTGCAACAGCCACAACAACAAAATAGCAAAAGAGACACCAATAAACTCTTGTATTTTTCATCGCCCAATAAAGGCTTAAAACAAGTACTGCACTGTTTTGCAAAAATCAGCCAAAACATCAACACTTTACATTTATATATTGCCAATCCTGGCTACAAGCAAGAAAACAACTTACATAACGCCAAAAATATAAGTATTCTCGGCTCCTTACCCCACGCCAAAATGATGCAACATGTTGCCAATAGTCTGTGTGTATTTTATCCACAAGATACTTTTGCCGAAACCTTTGGCTTGATTTATGCCGAGGCCAATGCCTATGGCACACCTGTTCTTGCCCACGATATTGGTGCTGCCAAAGAGATATTACACCCAAACAATCCTCTTATTGACGCACATAACCAGCATCTCATTGAAAAAGTCATTACTTCTTGGCAAAAACAAGCCCCAGCCATCAGCTATAATCCACAATTTTCAGCCCCAGCCATTACAAAACAATGGTGTTCTCTTTTCGGTTAAAACACAGGCACTCCCCAAATCCCGATACAGTAAACATGAGATCCGAGAATAGGAAATCTTTTCCTACCGTCCACAAAAGCTAGATTTAACCTGAATATTTCATGCAAGAATGGAATTTATGGGAAAAATGGCAAAATAGA
>CAZQMH010000247.1:0-3972 GCA_964594435.1 uncultured Alcanivoracaceae bacterium | reverse complement strand
CCGATAGAGTCTTCCAACTATGGCAAGAGGGCAGCCAACCCAAGCAAATTCAAAGAAGCACTATGGGACACGCACTAAACACTTGAAAAAACCAAAACAAAAATTTAAAATAAACCCAAAATAGAGGAAGCCAAAATGACAACAGCAAGAAAAGACTTAATCAGCTTAACAGACACACCTTATTACCACTGCTTCGTCAGCTGTGTCAGGCGTGCTTTTATCTGCGGCGAGGACAAATATTCAGGGTAAAGTTTCGATCATCGCCGTCAATGTATATAATCCAAATCCCGATAGTGAAATCATAGTCAGAGCACAAATTCTTAATGTGTCTAAGAAATCGTCAAAAATCTTAATCACCAATATTCAGGGGTTAGTTTTCGTTAATTCCTTCTGCACATTAACTGCTTGCACTCTTTATTGCGATTCATTATCGGGATTTGGGTTAAATCTTATTTGTATTGACTCTCGCTACTTGGCTGATAATGACTTTTATCTACACATGGCGATAATAAAATTTCCCTAAGCCGTGCTTGAGAATTTATTAAACCCCAAAACAACTTCTATTTTCTTGACTTTTGTTGTGGCTACTAATATTAGCGGCACACTGTTTTTTCAACATGGATTTATAGTTGTTGCCCTTGTTTGCTGGTATGTTGTTATTGTTATTGTTATTTTTGATTTCGAGTCTGCTGCCTAAATTTCGGTAATAGTTTTTTTATTCTCGGACACTGCAAGTAATCAATGGCAATATTTTGGTAACAACTCACCCCGTCATTCCTGCGTAGGCAGGAATCTCTATGGTGAAATGCTTTATATTTACCATATATTGTAATTATTATTTATGAGATTACCGCCTTCGCGGCAATGACGGTAGTGTGAGCAGTTACATATTTTGAAATATAGGCAAGTTAAATTGAGTGTGAAAAAACCAAATAAATACAAATTGCTTACAAATAGAGCATACACAAGCCACAATAAATTGAGAACAAAAAAGATGACAAGTGCTAAAGGAGAGTTAAAGCGTTTGAAAAGTAATAAAAAACCCAAGGGATTAAACAAGAGAATATTAAAGTTTAAGGTGGCGACAGAATGTTGGGTGAAAAACATCAGCAGCAGCAAACCAATTCCGAGCAAGGTTTCGGTGATAAGCCACAGTTTAATGGCCACATTTCGGCTGATTTTTATAAAAAATAACCATAAAAAAACCAGCACACAAACAATGACTGCATAATGAGTCGCAAAAAAGGTCACTTGCATTTTGGCTTTTTCTTGTCTGTTTGGTTGATAAAGTGTGTGCATCGGCAAAACTTTTATCGCATTGCTGTGTATGTTTGACAAATCACGGGCAAAAGTTTCAGGGAATACTGATAGTTGCCATTGGCTTCGCTTTTGGTAAGCAGGCATTCCATACGCTATGGCAATTCCGAGATTCATCCACGCTTGATTGGCTGTAGGAAAGGTTAAGTCGCTCCAACTTTGGCTTGTTTTATTGTTTTTAAAGTGTTGACTGATGGTTTGTTGGGTAACTGAATCGAGAATATCACGAATTTTGGTGGTGCAATTATTTAAAAAATAATCGTAGTGGTAATACCTGTTTTCTTCTTTTTGTAGCCATTCAAGCGTCTTCAATAACTCGTGCTTTTGTTTTGCTGATAACACTAATACTTGTTGGGTAATTTTTCTGCCTTGGTCTTGGTACTCATCTAATTCCACATCAGTTGGCACCACGCCCATAAAATAACGCATATCACCCCGAGCAAAATTGAGGAAAAAATCTTTATCGTTGAAATTAAAATAGCCAAAACCATACATGACATCAAAAGTTGCAGATTTTACCCTTAAAGCCGAATGTCCAAAGGCTTCCCAATAATTTTTTCCGGCACTGATAGTAATCAGTTCTATTTGTATGCCATCAAAATATTCTTCTGCCCAAGATTTGCTACTTAGTAGCCATATTAAGAGCGTCAAAAAGAGTGTTTTGCTCAACTTAACTCAACTTGGGTTAGGATATTGAGAGCTGCAATTGCTCAAGTCGTCTGTTATCACAGGACAAAACCTTGAAACTAAACTTGCCAAATTCAATCTCATCCATAACTTCAGGCAGTCGTCCTTGGGCATGTACAATCATGCCGCCAATTGTATCAAACTCGTCGTTTTTAAAATGGCTACTGAAATATTCATTAAAATCTTCAATGGTCAGCAAAGCATTGATTTTAAAATTTGTCTCATCAATTTTTTGAATTAATGGTGCTTCTTCTTCATCAGTTTCATCATCTATTTCTCCAACAATTTCTTCTAATAAATCCTCAATTGTCACCAAGCCTGCGACCCCACCATATTCATCAATAATAAGTGCCATATGGTTACGAGAGGTGCGAAATTCATTTAATAAAATATTGACACGTTTAGACTCTGGCACAACAACCGCTTCCCGCAGAAAATCTTTTAAACGAAAATTCTTGCTTGCATCGGCAAAATAACGAACCAAATCTTTAGCCAACAAGATGCCCTCGATTTCATCTTTATCTTCTCCAACAACAGGAAATCGTGAGTGACCAGATTCAACGATAATAGACAATATCTCATCCAAGGGAGCATCATTGGGGATAACTTTAATTTGAGCTCGTGGAATCATAACTTGCCGAACCTGCATTTCTGAAACTTTCAAGGCTCCTTTTATCATACGTAAGGCATCCGCATCAATGATTTCATTCTCGAAAGCTTCTTTGAGGATTTCAAATAAATCTTGTCTGTTTTTTGGGTCACCAGAAAATGCACTTGAAAGGCGTTCCAACCATGATTTTTTTTCTTGCTTTGATTCTTGCTTTGATTCTTGGTTAGAACCGGTGGTACTTTGTTCTTCGTTCATCGAAGTTGTTTACTTCCTCATATCAATTGCCATTAATTGTAGCAAAAAGTCGGCCAATGACCGCAAAATTTTTAAATATTCAGCAATAATATTAAAAATTTCACTCTAAACGTGATGCAATGACCGTTTTTGCCATGCTAGATATTTCAGCAACCGAAAGTTCTTTTACTTTATTTGCCGATATTTCTGGATGAATGTACAGGCTGATTTTGTGTGGACAAATAAGCAAGGAGTTGGCGGGCATAACTTTATTCGCTCCATTTATGGTGACTGGTAGAACAGGCAAGTCTAAAGCTTTTGCCATGCGAAAAGCACCTTTTTTAAAATTTATCAATTCTCCATTGGAGCTGCGTGTACCCTCAGGAAAAAAGAATGCAGAAACACCATCTTGAATTTTACTTTTAGCGGCAATCAAAGACTGTTTAGCGGCTTGAGAATTGGAGCGATCAACAAAAATATGCCCTAATATTTTACAAGCAATGCCAACAAAAGGCATGTGCAGGAGCTCTTTTTTCATCACCCATTTAAATTCTAACGGTAAATAACCGTAAATTGTCAAAATGTCGTAGATACTTTGATGATTGCAGACAATGATATAGGACTGCTTTTTGTCTATATTTTCTAGGCCTTCTAGGGTTACACGGCTCAAGCTAATAAAAATAATCGACTTTCCCCACCAAGGAGCGATATGTTTGCCAGACCATCTGGCATTCAACAGTAAAGAAAAAATAATGGTAAAAAAAGCGGACAAAGCCGTAAATAGCCATGCGACAGGATAAATAACCACCCATGTGTAGATTTGAAATATTTTACAAAAAGGTTTTGACACGTTATTATATTTTCTACTAAAAAAACTGACATTATAGAATAGAGTCAAGCCAATACCTTATATTTTTTCCATAAGTTTGTTAGAATATTCCTTTATTTCACTTTTTTAGGATTATATGCTCAATTTAGAAAACTTCAAAAGCACCGCAAAGCAACCTCGCTCTACACAAAAAGACTTAAGCGAGCTGTTCAAGAAAAACAAAATAAAGTTGAAAGAATTACAAAAGCAGTTGGCCAAACTGCAAGAGAAAATTCAGGCCGAACAAAAACATTCA
>CAZQMH010000246.1:0-4003 GCA_964594435.1 uncultured Alcanivoracaceae bacterium | reverse complement strand
CATTTTTCAACACGGTATTACCCGCAACAGAACGGATATGTTAGCCGTAGCAGATACTTTAGCTTCGATTGGTTACGCAGTTATCTCTCAAGATTTGGTACTTCATGGTCTGCCTCCTGAAAGTCCATTTAATATTGAAAACACACCTTTTGCTCCATTGGCAAATGAAAGAACTTTCCAAGTGGACTATATTAACAATGAAACAGGAGCACCAGGCCCTGATAATGTTGTTGATTCTTCAGGTGCTCATTTTATTAATTTAGGCAATTTATTGGTTTCTCGTGATAACCTTAGACAAGGTATTGCAGATTTATTTACCTTAACCGCAACGATTCCTACCATGGATATTGACGGTGATTCTGTTCCTGACTTTGATGGCTCTAAAATAGCATTTGTTTCCCAATCTTTAGGTTCCATTCACGGAGCAACATTTGTTGCTTTAGAGGATAAAATAAATACGGCTGTGTTGTCAGTTGGTGGCGGTGGAATTGCTCGTCTACTCGATGGTTCTGCAACTTTTGGTCCGCGTATTCGAGCGGGTCTTGAAGCCGTTGGTGTCGTTGCAGGAACACCTGATTTTGATAAATTTATGTTAATCACCCAAACAGTTGTTGATGCGGGTGACCCGATTAATTATGCAACGATGGCAGGAGCTAATAACAATATTTTATTCCATGAAGTATTGGGTGACCAAGTGGTTCCAAACGCCGTCACAGGAGCACCATTATCAGGCACCGAACCGTTAATGGCGAATATGGGTTTGATGGGTATTTCAACCACGACCCAAGATGCCGATGGTTTAGATGTGGCGGTAAGATTTACCGCTGGTACACATGGCAGCTTATTAAGCCCAGCTTCATCGTTAGCCGCAACAGTAGAAATGCAAACAGAAATGGCAAGTATGATAGCCTCAGGTGGTAAAGCTATAATAGTTGCTGACGAATCTGTCGTACAAGGTCAATAAGAGGAGAATAAAATGAAATTAAAAAATATTAAGTACACAAAGTTAAACAAAGCTTTGCAAACAGCACTTTTAGCCTCTTCTTTGGGTTTGGTTTCTTTGTCTGCGAATGCCATAAGTTTTTCAAAAGGCGATTTTTCTGGTAGTTGGGATACGACTGTCTCTTATGGGATTGGTTTACGAGCTCAAAAACGTGATGAGGCCTTAGTGGGTAAATCTAACTTGAATCCTTTTGTTGGAGGTTTGGATTTGCAAGGTCGTATTAATGCACCAGGTCGTTGGTCTATTAACTCAGATAATGGTAATCTTAACTACGATAAATGGGATAAAATATCCAATGCGATAAAATACACCACAGAATTCGGATTCAGTTACCACAGTTTCGGTGGTTTTTTCCGCGGTACATCTTTTTATGATTTTTCCAATGATGGTAGAGAAGGATTAAGTGAAACGGCAAAAGAATTTGTCGGTCACAAAACCCGTTTGCTCGATGCCTATGTCTATAAAGATTTTGATTTGGGTTCACATGCAGGAACCCTAAGATTGGGTCGGCAAGTGGTCTCTTGGGGTGAAAGTACTTTTATCCAACAAGGAATTAATGTGATTAATCCTGTTGATGTGTCAAAAATTCGAGTAGCAGGTGCCGAACTAAAAGAAGCTTTCTTGCCTATTGATATGGTCTATGGTTCGTTTGATATCAGTGATAACCTATCTATGGAAGCCTTGTATATGTTGGAATTTGAACAAATAGATCCTGATCCAGCGGGCACCTATTTCTCAACCAATGATTTTGCTACCCCAGGTGGTGAATATGTTATGTTAGGTTTTGGTATCGTTCCTGAGTTTTCAGCTATTGGAACTTTCCAACAAGGAGCTATGTACCATCCTGATCCTGCCGTCAGAGAACAATTGGCAACACTTGTCGCCAATATACAGAATTTCTCTATTCCACGAGCACGTGTGAATGGTGCAAGTGATAATGGTCAATATGGCGTATCCTTTAAATATTTTGCACCAAATATAAATGATACGGAGTTTGGTTTGTATTACCTAAACTACCATTCGCGTTTGCCTTTGATTAGTGCTATGGCATTAACCACATCAAGCCCAAGTTCAGGTCGTTATTTTACCGAATATCCCGAGGATATTGACTTGTACGGTTTAAGTTTTAATACCACTATTAATAGTATCGGTATGTCATTGCAAGGTGAATTATCTTATCGTCCTAATGTGCCTTTGCAAATTGATGATGTTGAATTGTTATTTGCGGCGTTAAGTCCATTAAATCCGTTGATTCCAGCACCTTATGATCATTTTGTTTCGCAACTCGGTCAATACAATGTTGGCGATACCATTCGTGGCTGGGAACGGCATGAAATGAGTCAATTGCAATTTACTGCAACCAAACTATTTGGGCCAAACAATCCATTTAAAGCCGACCAAATTGTGGTTTTAGGAGAGGTTGGCTTTACCCAAATTTGGGATTTGCCTGATACAAATGTTTTGAGATACAATGGTCCAGGTACAGATACTGGTGGTGGAGCAAGTACTTTGGATGGTGGCACAAGCCGAAATCCAGTTACCGAGCCGAATCGTTATTTTGCGACACCTTTTTCATGGGGTTACCGTTTGATTACACGTATAGACTACAATAATGCCTTTGGTTTGCCGATTAATTTATCGCCACGCTTGGCATTCAATCATGATGTTAATGGTACAACGCCAGGACCAGGAGGGAACTTTATTGAGGACAGAAAGTCTGCAACTATAGGTGTTGGTGCGGTTTATCTCGAAAAATGGGGAGCTGATATAAGTTATACTGCCTATTTTGGAGCTGGTATCCATAACCTTATACACGATAGAGATTTTGTGTCTCTTAATATTAAATACTCATTTTAACGTCGAAGGGGACAACTATGAACTTAGTTAAAAAAACATTATTAATTGCCATGACCTGTGGTTTAGTCGTTGGTGCCGCTCATGCTGGTGCTAAGCCTGACCAAATTGCGAGGCTTTCAAAAGACTTAACACCTGTTGGAGCCGAACGCGCTGGCAATAAAGCGGGCACAATTCCAGCGTGGACTGGCGGCATCACCAAACCTCCTGCTGGCTATAAGAAAGGCGATCATCATCAAGATCCATTTGCTGATGATAAGATTGAATTTACCATTGATGCCAGCAATTACAAGCAATATGCCGACCAACTTTCTGTTGGACAAAAGGCCATGTTTGATAAATATCCTGACACATGGAAAATGAACGTCTATAAAACCAGGCGCTCAGCTTCTTTTCCTCAGAGAATTTATGAAAAAACAATCGAAAATGGTAAAACTGGTACCTTAACAGGCGGCGGTGAAGGTGTGGCAAAAGTTGCCGAAGGCTTTCCTTTTCCATTTCCTGAAAATGCTTACGAATTAATGCTGAATCACAAGCTTAAATACAAAGGTTCAGGTGGTGTGCGTTACAACAACCAAGTGGCTCCAACCGCCTCCGGTCGTTATACCGTTGTTAAATTGAAGGAAGAATTGCTTGGAAAATACTACACGCCTGGTGTTACTGTCGAAGACATTAACAATATTCTGCTGTATTTTTATCAAGTGGTAGAATCTCCTGCGCGTTTAGCTGGTCGTATTTTGTTGGTGCATGAAACCATGAACCAAAAAGAAACACCACGACAAGCATGGATTTATAATCCAGGTCAACGCCGAGTACGCCGTGCTCCAAACGTCGCCTATGATAATCCAGGTACAGCATCTGATGGTCTGCGTACCAATGACATGACCGATATGTTTAATGGAGCAATGGACCGATTTGATTGGAAATTAGTTGGTAAAAAAGAAATGTATGTACCTTATAATTCATATAAAGTACACAGTGGTGATTTAGACTATAAAGATATTGTTAGACCAGGGCATTTAAATCAAGACTTGATGCGTTATGAATTGCATCGTGTCTATGTTGTTGAAGCGACATTGAAAGAAGGTGTTCGTCACATCAATTCACGCCGTACATTCTATCTTGATGAAGACAGCTACCAAATCT
>CAZQMH010000245.1:0-4009 GCA_964594435.1 uncultured Alcanivoracaceae bacterium | reverse complement strand
ACCCATATTAACTCAACCGTATAATTGTGAGATAAATGTGCTATTTGGTAATTAAAAAGAGAGAAATCACGGGCATTTATTTCTTTGCTGGTAAAAACAATCATCGCTTGACCAAATTCGTCTAAACTAAGCTGATAAGAATTATTGTCTTTTGATAAACTCTTGCCAAATGCCAAAACGGGTTTTGAATCAAGTAGAGCATAACTTTCAGCACTGCTTTTGTATGCCGTTGCACTAAAGTTATAGGCAAAAATCGTATACAGTCCAATTAAGACACTCAGGGCGACAACGATGGTTTTAATTGTGGAAAACTTATTCACTACAGGTGATGTCCTTTTATTTTCACTATCGGATTTGGGTTATATTTGGATTGGCTATGCAATTTATATTGTAACTTATTTCACCGCAATTTTAATGAATTTTGCTAAAAATTTATAGCAAAATCTGTGTATTTTAACAAAACGTGAACTGTTCCCCAAAATCAACATTTATAAAAAAAAGCCATAATTTATTAAAACTTTGATAGTATTAATACAAATAGTTCGATAAAATGGATTGAGAGTCGAGAAATAATAATCTATTTCTCTATTAAAAAAACAAGCTTGAGGGGATTTTCCGACGATGCAAGTCGAGATAAATAATGAAAACGCCATACTGTTGCCATTGCTAGGGCATGTCATCTTTGGCACCGATGAGTCCTGCGATGTGGTGCTGCAAGATGATAGTGCAACACAAGTGAAAAAAATATGCTCGATAATTTATGACAAATCTGCCTGCATTATCGAAGTCTTTAATGATGAAAAAGTCACCGTCAACCAATTGCCCATCGGTGAAATGGCGATTTTACATCCAGGCGACATTATTAAGCTTGCCAATAATCAACTAAAAATCGTTGATGAAAATAATTTACCACGTGCCTGCTCAATTCCATTCAAGCTCAATCCACAAACAAGTATAAAGGAGCAATTAATTACCTCTGTTTCTGGTTTGCGGAGCTTTAACAACCAAAGTTATGGCGTTTTACACCTGATTGGTGACAAAAATAGTTACACCCACAAACCCGTTGACGAAAATGACATCCCTTTTTCTGTATCTTATATTGAAAACCACTTAACCTTGTTGTGTAAAAAAGACAAAACAGTGGACATCAATGGCAATAAAGCCAATTATGTTATTTTACGCAACGGTGATTATATTAATACTGGCTATGCAAAATATTGCGTAGAATCACCTGGTACTTCCGCTTTTTCAAAATACAGCCCATCGCACCCTCGTAACATTCAACTTTCTGAAGAATATCTGCAAGAAGAAGCGGATGATGAGCAAGCAACAAGCCATGATTTTTTCAAGAAAAACCTGTGGTGGATTACCTTATTAATAGGCTTAATCATTATCGCTGTAGTTTTGGCAGTTTTAAAAAAATAAAACCCCTTTCACCTAAAGAGAACTCAATATGCACAATCAAAATCTCGGACTAACACTCGGATTCTTTATGAGCGTCTTGCTATTGTCGCCCCTCGCCAATGCCACCGATAAATACCTGTGGCTAGAGGATATTCATTCTGATAAATCCATGCAATGGGTCAAACAAACTAATGCAAAAACCGACAAAGCACTCACCCAAGACCCGCTTTATCACGAACTTTACCAACAAGCCTTAAAGGTTCTCAACAACAAATCACGCCTGCCAGTAATCGAACAACGAGGCAAATGGCTGTATAATTTTTGGCAAGATGAAAAACACCCGCGTGGTATCTATCGTCGCACCACATTAAAACAATTCAAAAAGAAAAACACCAAATGGCAAACCATGCTTGATATGGATAACTATTCTCAAAAACATGGCAAGAACTATGATTTTCATGGTATCAATTGCTTGTCCGCAAAAGCAAAACACTGTTTAGTCATGTTGTCACCAGGCGGTAGTGATGCCGTTGTGGTAAGGGAATACAATTTAGCTAAGAAAAAATTCATCAAACAAGGCTTCACCGTCGATTTAGCCAAAACTCGTATTGCATGGATTGACAAAAACCATGTTTACATTGCTAGCGATTTCGGCAAAGACTCAATGACAGATTCTGGCTACCCACGAATTATTAAAATCTGGCAACGTGGTGAGCAACTAGCACAAGCTCAAACAATTTTTAAAGGTTCAAAGCAGTCTGTATCAGTCAATGCCTATCGAATGACCACAAAAAATAAAGAAAAAATTGACATTATCAACGAAAACACCAGTTTCTGGGAAAACAAAAGTTACCAACTCAAAGCAGGGAAATTAACACCACTGAATATTCCAAACAGTGCAAATGTTGCAGGAAATTACCACGACAAGTTTGTAATTTCCTTAAAAAAAGATTGGAATATCGCCGATAAAAAATTTGTACAAGGCGAAATAATACTCGCAGACTTGGAATTTTTAAGCACAGGCAAAGGTGTTATTGAAAGCGTTATTAAACCGACAAACAAAGCCATTGTTGAAAACATCCTTGTTTCAAAAAACGGGCTATTTATTACGGTTTTAGAAGATGTCAAATCACGTTTGTACCGCTACCAACAAAAAAAAGACCACTCATGGCAAATCAAAGCCGTCAAATTCCCTGATAATGGCAGCATAAAAATAGTCAGCCTAGATGACAAAAGCGGCAACTTATTTGCCACCTATGAATCCTTTATCACACCCCCAACCTTATACTTGGCATCGACCAAAAGCCTAAAAAACAAACGCATCAAACAACAAGTCGCAACCTTTGATGGCTCAAAAATGCAAGTCAAACAATTTTTTGCCACCTCAAAAGATGGGACAAAAGTCCCTTACTTTGTTGTGATGCTTAAGCACACCAGCTTTAATGGCACAAACCCAACCCATATATTTTCCTATGGCGGATTTAGAAACTCGCTGTTACCATCCTATTCAGGCAGTTACGAAGCCCTATCTGGCGCCTATGGCAAACTATGGTTAGAACGTGGCGGTGTTTTTGTACTTGCCAATATTCGTGGAGGGGGTGAATACGGTCCAGCTTGGCATCAAGCAGCATTGCATGAAAATCGTCCCAAAGCCTACGAAGATTTTGAAGCCGTTGCCCGTGATTTATTTGCTAAAAAAATCACATCGGCTCAACATTTGGGCATAGAAGGCCGTTCAAATGGCGGACTTTTAGTGACTGCCACCATGACTCGTCACCCAGAATTGTACAATGCCGTTGTCTGCGGTGCTCCGCTCATTGACATGAAACGCTACAACAAGCTCCTTGCAGGAGCCAGTTGGATGGGCGAATACGGCAATCCAGACATTCCCGCACAATGGGACTACATAAAAACCTACTCGCCTTACCAAAAACTCGAACAAAATCGCAAATATCCTGCGATATTCTTCTACACCTCAACCCAAGATGACCGAGTCCATCCAGGTCATGCTCGCAAAATGGCAGCAAAAATGTTGGAATATGGCAATGAAGTCTATTATTTTGAGAACACCGAAGGTGGGCATCATGGCTTCAGCACCAACGAACAACTCGCCCATCGCCTTGCTTTATCCTACACTCATCTTTGGAGGCATTTAAAGGTCAAGTCCCAGCATTAATACCCAAATCCGATTTTATTTCTTATTTACTTGACAATATTAATAATAATAATAATAATAATCAGGATTCTCACTAATTTTGGTGTTTATCATAATGTTTATCATAATACAATCAGGAGAAAATTATGAAAAAAGTAAAATATTTAACCTTAATGAGCCTAATATTAAATATCGCTCTGGTGAATGCAGATGATAACACGTTGAGTTCTATAATTATAGAAGACACAGACTTAAAAGGAGGTGGTCAAGAATACGCAATTATTGGCACACCAGATGTCATCACAAAAACCAAACTCGGAACAATCTACTCCGAAAAAACACAAATGGTTATTCTCAAGAATAACGAAAAACTTATCAATTACTCAGGCAAAGTACAGTTTGAACTGGAAAAACTCAATATTATTGTCTCATCTGAAGAGATGACGGATA
>CAZQMH010000244.1:0-4134 GCA_964594435.1 uncultured Alcanivoracaceae bacterium | reverse complement strand
AAAGGTGACATTGCCGCCGACACCTGGTGCGATGACGTAGTTTTCTTTTAATATATCGCCCAATATCAAATTAACCACACCCAACAATGGGTCGCCCTCAAAATTTAGGGTGATTTCACCTTTGTCGGTCACACGGCTTTGTTCTGTACCTGCGGCTTTGGCGTTGATAAACTTACCTGTGCCTGGGTAAAATTCAAATTGTTCTTTTTTATCTGTTTGGTCGTGCTTGTCATTGTTGTCAAAAACGGCTCCTGAGTATTTATTGCTTTCTCTGCCTTTGAGGTAATCGTATCCATCGACTTCATTGGATAAATCAAGGCGATTTGATGCACACGACATCAAACCAATGGTTACACAGATTATGATTAATTTTTTAATCACTTTTCACTCCTATCGTTTGTTCTTTTTGGCAGCTTCGGCACGCATTTGTGCTCGACGTTCTGCTATTTTTTTGCGTATGTCGTCGGCATTTTTCTTTTTGTCACGACGACTTGGCGGTTTTTTGTTGTTTTTGTTGTTTTTGTTGTTTTTGTTGTTTTTGTTGTTTTTGTTGTTTTTGTTATTTTTACCCGCAACTCGTGCGGCTTGGGCATTGTTGCCTTGGTAAAGTTCCAGCTCCAATTCTGCGGTTTTGTCATCATCTGAGACGAAAAGCACTTTGCGGCTTTCGATGCTGTTGATGGTCCAACCTCCTTGTTCTCCTTCTAGCGGCATACCGACTTTATAGGTGACTCGCTGATTGGTCGCGGTGTCCAGTATCATGGCATAACTTTGTTCTGGCGTTATGACAATGCCGGTCACTGTTGCCTTGATTTCATTGATGACGACTTCTGTTTCGCCTTCCTTGCCCTCTGCTGGGTCTTGTTCCTCAATAAAGGGTGTTCTTGAGTCGCTAAACAAGGGTCGCTGGGTTATGTTTGTGAGCAATTCTTTGCTATCAGTAGCTGACTTGGTATCCGTTGTGTTGGTGGTGGATGGGATTGCGGGTAGAGCGGTTAAATTTTCAGGGTCTATTTCAACATCGTCAATTCCATCGCCAAAAAACATGAGTAAACTGCCAATTAACAGTAACAAAACCAATAGACCAAGGAGAATTTGACCAAATAAATTATTTTTTAGCATTGTCTCTCTTCTTTTTAATCGGTTTGTTCATGTAAGCATACAAATCAAAACGCACTTCTAGCATCGGCTTGGTTGGTTTTTGGTTTCTGCGGTAACGACGGATGACGCGTTGTTCTAGGGTCATATTATCGACAAATAATTTTGGTTCGTGTTTTTCTATCTCTAGCAATACATTTATCATTTTTTCAAAATGACAGCGCATTCTTACCTTAAGAATAATTTTTTCAAATTGATCAGGGTTGCGGTCTTTGTAGGGCGTATTGCTAACAATATCGCATTCGCTGCGGATTTGTGTGACGCCCGTTACAATGCCTTTCATTATTCGTGTTAGCTCTGATGTGCCAAGATTGTAACTGTCTGCCACTAAAAAACTGCTGTTATCGCCTACATTTTCTTTGACTTGTTTGATTCTTTTGCGAATTTCTGGGATTTGCGATGCCAGCTCGGTGTAATTTTGTCGCGATGTGGTCAAGGTGTCTATTTCTTCGTTTAACAAAGCATGGTCATTAAAAAAACTTTGAAAAAAAAGTAAATAGATAATAACAAATATAAACAACAGGATGAACAAAGCATACCAACGGCTCATCTCAGGATTTTTAAGCGTTGTTGTCATCGCTTTCCTCCTTTGGTTTGTTTAATTCGGCTTTGATTGTGAATTTTTCTTTATTGGTGCGAGGGTCAGTAATAACGCCACCACTAAAAATAGGCACGTACCAGTTTTTGGATTTCTCCATCTTTGGTATTAAACTATTGGCGTTGTCCGATTGCCCTGTAATTTGTATATTTTCGTGATTTAAGGTAAAGCGTGTGATATAGGTGTCATCAGGAAAAATGCTAGTAATATCTGCTAAAATTTTAACCAAATGCGGGTAGTTTTTTGTTTTGTTTTGTAAAAATTTACTGGAAATTATGGCTTCTTTTAGTTCTTTTTTTAATAACTTCGCTGTTTTGGCTTGTTTTTGTAATTGGGCATTAACTTCGGTTAGTCGTGCTATCTTTTCTTCCTTATTGTTTATTGATGTGTACATAACGAAATACAATAAACCAATTAATACAACCATGAGTGCTAAATTTAGCTTGAGGTTGAAATAATTTTTTGCTTTTCGTTTTTCTTTTGGCAATAGGGTGACACCTAAGGGTTGCGGCTTTTGTTCTGAATCGTTTAAATTCACATCTATGGCATCAAGAGAAATGCTTTTTTCATCGCACATGGCGAGTATTTGTTCGATTTTTTCCTTGGGTATTACCGCCAAATCAAGCACTATTTTTTCATCATTGCTGTTTTTTTTATCTAATTTATAACCGAGTTGCACTTGCTCAAGGCTAAAGGGCACGTATTGATCCAACTCAAAACCCAATACTTCATCCAAGTTATCTTTCGCTCCCTGCGGTAAATCTACTTTTCGCACCAATGCTTCATCATTTGCCAGCAAATATTTGGTAACAACATTTTGCCCTTCTGCTTGGTTGATGATGTGTTGCACTTGATGCCACCATTGTTCTTGCTCTCCTGCTTCGTTTTTGGCATCGGCATACAGGGTCAGCTGCTTGCCTTTTTGGCACCAAACATTGACGGCTTCTTTTTCTTGGGTGAGTAGCACTTGTAATGATTGCGGGAAAAGCCTTTCTTGGTATTTGGCAGGCACAAAAGATTTAAGCTCAGTTTTCCACCAGTGCATAAAAGCACTTATGGATGAACTTTCATACCATAGACTTAAATCATTTTGTAGTTTTTCAATTGCATTCATATTTTATTTTGTATTCATTATATAATGTATCATTATAAATGTTCGTTATCTCGCCAACGCACTATCCTAAAAGGCCTGCCGTTGACCGTGCCGCCTAAGCGAATGGTGGCATCCAAAGATGCCCAATGTTTGTTACTTAATGTCGCCTTCGCTTTTATACTAAACGCCACACCGCCGCCTCGTGCTACCGCTGCTTGTCCATTGGCTAAAGTCGGCATTTCATCGCCTGCTTCCACCAGTTGCCTTTCATCAATAAAAGCTTGTGCATCTTCTCTTTCGACCCCTTCTAATGCTAAAAGTGCTTGCATAGGGGCATAAGCAATATTGATATTTCGGCTGCCAGAAAAAACCGTTATGGCTGGTTCGAGCTTTTTGTACATTTCATAGGTAATTCCCATGACTTGTTGTATCTCTGGCACAGTATCAAATAAAGCGTCTTTGGCTCCGTAAGGGTAACCTTCGGCTTCGTAATCATCGTCTTCGGCTCCATCCAGCCCTTTGATATTGTCGTTATCTCGCCAATCGATGACCCGTTCGGTCAACATCATGGCATCATCATCGCTCATGCCTAATGAGGCAAATAAGCCAACCAAAAGTTCATCTGAGGCTAAATTTATGTCAATTTTCCCTGTTTCATCAATAATTTGAATCTCAATTTCAGCTTCGCCTAGTTCCATTTTATAGGTTCTGCCATCGGCTTTCCAACGTGCCTCTGGGTCAGGGTTTCGCAGTTCATAAACGGCACGATGCAATCCAGCTTCGGCTAAATAGCGGGCTTTGGTGGTGTCAAATACCATTTTTGCTTGTACGCCTTCAACCCGTGCCGATAAGGCAAAACTTGCGGCAATAACCGTTAACAGCACCGTCACCCACAGAACCAAAATTAAGGCGACACCTGTTTGTTTTTTTTGGCCTTTTTTTATCATCTTCTGCCTCCAACTTCTCCACGCCTGCTGCTGTTGCGTAACAGTAATGAGTTACTCACGCGTCTGTTGGTTGCCGTTGCATCAAGCATCAGCGCCACTTCCATTGTCGGAAAAGGCATAAGAGCTTTTTCGCCCATGTCAACTTCTAATTGCACCATCAATGGTGTGTTTTCAGGTGTTTCCCAGTCGTTTTCCCAGTCGCCTGGCTCGCCTTCTTCGTCCAGTTTCAAAAAGCTAAATTCTGCATCTTTTATGTTTTCTAATAACACCACAGGTTCTTGCTCTGAGTCTTCAAAATCACCTTCTTCTAAAGAGTCATTCAGCAGCCAGTGTGAAAA
>CAZQMH010000243.1:0-4143 GCA_964594435.1 uncultured Alcanivoracaceae bacterium | reverse complement strand
AAAAGGTTTATAACTCAAGACATAAAGAAGTCATTGAACAATTTTAAACAAGAAAAGTGTAAGACTGTCGCAAGGCAGCACTAATATTCTAAAGAACATCAGTCTTTTGCAGGATAATCCCTCAAAAGCAACCAGTTTTCTGGTGACAATAGAGCTGTGGCACCACCTGATACCATTTCGAACTCAGAAGTGAAACGCAGCATCGCCGATGGTAGTGTGGGCTTCCCATGTGAGAGTAGGACATCGCCAGAATTAAAAAACAAAACCTCGTTAGAGAAATCTAACGGGGTTTTTTTATGCACCACAAATTCAAATTTCTTTTTTCATGATTAATAAATTGCCATAACCATCTTTTGGCGTAGCAAATTCCCATGAATCCATTACACTATCAATGATGTTGATGCCAAGCCCTCCTGGTCGTGCTTCATCTAAATCACGTGGTTTGATAGAATTGTCATAAACGACTGGTGCATAATCCCGAAGATAAAATACTAGAGTATTGTTTTGTTGTTTAAATGATAAATCAATAATCCCTGTTTCGTCATTTTTATATGCATGGCGATAGATATTGGTTACGGCTTCATCAAGGCACAATACCAATTGGGTGATGGTATTTTCAGTGAAATTTAGACTCTTGACAACATCGCAGACCTTAGCACGCACCATTTTTAGATTTTTCGGGTCAGCCATAAAACTGATGCCATCAATGTAAGTCTCTTTGACATTATCGCGTCTTTCCACCAATAACAAGGTTGCATCATCTGATAAATGCTGACGGCGGACAAAAGTTATTATTTTTCCTACTCGCACTTCAGCAGACTCGGCCTCCACGGTTTTAATGTATTCAATGAGACCGTCAGTACCAAGATGATGCGTTTCATCGAGTTTAGCATCGGTTAAACCATCGGTTAAGAAATACAAACCACCTCCGCCTAAAGCCGTTTCTTGTTCAGGAAAATCAAGTGATGCATCAATACCAAGAGGAGGAGCATTGGCAATCCAAGAATGAATTGAGCCACTTTCAGAACATTTATGAATAACTGGTGGCAAACCTGCATTTGACCACACAACTTTATCTTCTTTTGGATAGAAATAACCCGCAGCTACGCAAACAAACATGCCACGAGAAGCATTTTCACATAATTCTATATTAGCTTTTTCTAACCATTTGGAAGGTGAGAGTTTATCTTTACCAATCCACCTTAGCAGAGAACTGGCACGAACCATGAGCATAGAAGCATCCAGTCCCTTGCCTGAAACATCGCCAACAACAAAACCATAGCAATCATTTCCAAGTGAAAAATAATCGTAAAAATCACCAGAGACTTCATAAGCAGGAATGTTTGTGCCAACAATGGGGAAAGGTGGTTTCTTGCGAGCAGGCAATAAAGAACGCTGTAACCTTCGGGCTAAGGTTATTTCTTTTTTCAAACGATTTTGCTCAACCAAACTCAGCGTTAAACGGGCATTGTTTATAGCTAAAGCAATAGGAGATGCCAGAACCCGTAATATATCACGATCACGGTTATCGAAAAAAACATCATTGAATTTATTGAGGACTTGCAAAACACCTATGGTCTTACCACCAGCGATTAAAGGCGTACACAAAACAGACTTTGTTTCAAAGCCAGTCAGTTGATCGACTTTACCCGTGTAATTATCGTCCTGCTTAGCATCACGAATCAACTGGCACGAACCAGAACTCAAAGCCTTACCAACAATACTATCATTAACATCAACATCTATACCCTTGATATCAACTGGGCCAAAACTAGCACGACAGATAAGTTTTTTGGTGGCATCTTTGTATAAAAAAACAGAAGCGGCTTCCGCCTCCATGTAATCAGAAATTTTTTCAACCGCAATATTTAAGGTTTCATCAATATTTAAAGATTGCACAAATGCTTGGGACAAATCAGCCAATAGCTTGAGTTGGTCAAGCGTGCCAGCAGAGTTGTCTATCTCCTCAGTTTTCACGACATTTTCTGCTGAATTATTGTTAGCAGATTGCTTAGTTTGCATTCAGCTATCCTCATCGTTTAATTCATTAGGCGTTGTCTCTATAGAGCTTTCAGCATCACTATTTTTAAGCTGGAGTTTTTTTGTCCTATTCTTTTTCAAATTATAGGCGGTCATGACAATACCAGAAATAGCATAGCCCAAAAATACGACAAATAACGCCTTATCAGGAACTAAAGCCAATAATACAAAAATAAAGACTAATATCAAAATCCACACAAAAGGAACAGACTCTTTAAAAGGTAAGGTTTTAAAAGAATAATAGCGAATTTTAGAAACCATCAATAAGCCAGCAATAAGTGTAATTGCTAAAGACACGTATTGCAAAGTCTTGCCAGAAAACTCGAAATCAACAGCCACCCAAACAAAAGAACAAACCAAAGCTGCCGCCGCAGGAGAGGGCAAACCCTGAAAGTAAGCCTTATCAATCGTGCCAATTTGCACATTAAAACGAGCCAAACGCAAAGCACCACAGACCGCATAAATAAAGGCGACCAACCAACCAATTTTACCCAATATTGGATGCACATCAACCAAAGAATGCAAAGACCAATTGTACATCAATAAAGAAGGAGCCAAGCCAAAGGAAATTAAATCAGAAAGAGAGTCATACTGCTCACCAAAAGCACTTTGGGTATTGGTTAGCCGAGCCACGCGGCCATCCAAGCCGTCCAGTAAAGCAGCAATAAAGACAGTAATAGCGGCTAACTCGTACTTACCATTTATCGAAGCAATAATGGAATAATAGCCAGCAAATAAAGCACCGGTGGTAAACAAATTAGGCAATAAATAGATACCCTTGCTTGTTGGTTTTTGAGGATTTGTCATGATAAATTTTCTAAATCAAAATAAACATTGTAGCATTATTCGTAAAATTTGCTATCATATCGCACTAAATCCTTTCCCAAAAGAACAATGATTAACAAATCCAACAAATTACAAGGTGTCTGTTACGATATTCGTGGCCCTGTGCTAGATGCCGCCATGCAACTCGAAAAACAAGGCAATAAAATACTCAAACTCAATATCGGCAACCCTGCTGCATTTGACTTTGCCGCTCCTGATGATATTGTCAAAGATGTGATTAACAATTTACAACAAGCCGAAGGCTATTGTGATTCCAAAGGACTGTACCGTGCCCGTGTCGCCATTTACCAACATTACCAACAAAAAATTGCACAACTAGATTTTGAAAACATCTTTATTGGCAACGGCGTAAGTGAACTTATCCTAATGTCCATGCAAGCCCTGCTCAATGACCACGACGAAATTCTAATCCCAGCCCCAGATTATCCCTTGTGGACAGCTGCCGTCAACCTTTCTGGCGGTAAAGCCATTCATTATCTGTGCGATGAAGCCAACAACTGGCAACCTGACTTAGCCGATTTAGAAGCAAAAATAAGCAAAAAAACACGTGGCATAGTCGTCATCAATCCCAACAATCCAACAGGTGCTCTCTACAGCAAAGCAACACTCCTTGCCATAATCGAATTGGCAAGAAAGCACAATTTAATCATCTACAGTGATGAAATTTATGAAAAAATAATCTACGATAAATCCGAGTTTACCTCAATAGCCTCCTTAGCCGATGATATCATGTTCGTCACATTTAACGGGCTATCAAAAATATACCGTGCCGCAGGTTATCGTACAGGATGGATGGTTCTCAGTGGAAAAACACAGCAAGCCGCAGGCTATATTCAAGGCCTAGAAATCATATCCTCAATGCGATTATGTGCCAATGTGCCAACCCAATACGCCATCCAAACTGCACTTGGCGGCTACCAAAGCATCAATGAACTGGTGCAAACAGACGGCAGACTCAACCAACAAAGACTACTAACTCATAAAATGATAAACCAAATACCAGGTTTATCAACCACGCTGCCAAAAGGAGCCTTGTACAATTTTGTCAAAGTTGATTGCCAACGCTTCGGCATAAAAAATGACGAGCAAATGGTGCTTGATTTATTAAATGAGAAACACATTCTTCTCGTGCATGGAACAGGGTTTAATTGGCACAAGCCCGATCATTTTCGTTTGGTTTACTTACCCAATATTCAAACATTAACCGAAGCCCTCAATCGCATGGCTGATTTCTTTAGCTCATACCAACAAGAAAAT
>CAZQMH010000242.1:0-4147 GCA_964594435.1 uncultured Alcanivoracaceae bacterium | reverse complement strand
ACAAAAACAACGTGTTATGATTGCTATGGCAATAGCCTGCGAGCCAGATTTGCTAATTTGTGACGAACCAACAACCGCACTGGATGTCACCATTCAAAAACAAGTGCTAGAACTCATGCTGGATTTGCAACAAAAATACCACATGGGCATGTTGTTTATTACCCATGATTTGGGCGTAATTGCCGATTTAGCCGATGATGTTGTGGTTATGTACCGTTCCAATATTGTCGAACAAAACCACGTACATACCATTTTCAAAAATGCCAAACATCCTTATACCAAAGGCTTGATAGCTTGTCGCCCCATGTTAGAGGGCAATCCTAAGCGGTTATTGACTGTTTCAGACTACATGTATGAAGATGGAACAGAAAAAAAAGTACCTGCGGAAAAATTTGAACCGATGGTTAAGCCAGATAAATCCGATATTGACAAACATCCTGTCTTATTAGAAGTTAAAAATTTAAAAACATGGTTTCCCGTCAAAGGCGGATTATTTGGTCGCGTACAACGGCATGTTAAAGCGGTAGATGATGTCAGTTTTGTGGTTCACAAAGGTGAAACATTGGGCTTGGTTGGCGAATCAGGCTGTGGCAAAACCACATTAGGCCGCACCATTTTGCGATTACAAGAAGCCACCAGTGGCGAAGTGATTTACGATGGCATCAATATCATGGCACAAAACAAAGAAAACATGCGAAAACTTCGCTCTCGTATGCAAATCATTTTCCAAGACCCCTACTCCTCGCTCAATCCACGCATGACAATTGGCGATATTATAACCGAACCCATGAACATCCATAAGATAGGCAACAGCAAAAAAGAACGCTTTGCCAGAGCCCAAGAATTGATGGCAAAAGTAGACCTCAAACCACAGCACCTCAACCGTTATCCACACGAGTTTTCAGGCGGTCAAAGGCAACGCATTTGCATAGCACGAGCCATTGGTGTCGAACCCGATTTTATTATTTGTGACGAATCTGTTTCAGCTCTAGATGTATCGGTACAAGCTCAAGTGCTAAATTTATTACAAGATTTGCAACAAGACATGCACTTAACCTATATTTTTATTTCTCATGATTTATCGGTGGTCAACTATATTTCCGATAGAGTTGGAGTAATGAATCAAGGCAAGTTAGTCGAGCTGGATACGGCGGAAAATATCTATAAAAATCCACAACGAGACTACACCAAACGGTTGTTGGATGCGATACCAAAGGGCATTCCCAAAGACTTAATGTAACCCAACCTAACACGATACATAACTGGCAATGGCTAAACTTTATTTTTATTATTCTGCCATGAATGCAGGAAAAACGACGCATTTACTGCAATCAAGCTACAACTATCGCGAACGTGGTATGAATACTATTATTTTATCTCCTGCAATTGATAAACGCTATGGCGTGGGCAACGTCACTTCTCGAATTGGCATCCAATCACCATCGCTTATTTTTTCAGGCAAAGAAAATCTGTATTTATTAATCAAAAAATACCATAAACAACACAAAATCCACTGTGTTTTGGTCGATGAAGCCCAATTTCTATCCAAACAACAAGTCTATGAACTGACCGAAATAGTTGACCAATTGCATATTCCCGTCCTCGCCTATGGGCTCAGAACCGATTTTCAAGGCGAATTATTTTCAGGCAGTCAATACTTACTGGCGTGGGCCGATGAACTCAAAGAGCTAAAAACCATTTGTCATTCAGGTAAAAAAGCAACCATGGTGGTGCGTGTGGATGACAAAGGCAGAGCGGTAAAATCTGGAGCACAGGTCGATATTGGTGGCAACGAAAAATACATCTCAGTATCCCGAGCCGAATACAAGCGAATTTTCTACGGTGAAGGCACAATTGAACCCGTACAAATGTCGTTGCCTATTTTTACTCCAAATGACAAACAAGAAAAAGAGAACAAAACATGAGGATAGTATTCTGTGGCACGCCCGAATTTTCCGTTGAGCCTTTACAAAAACTAATCGACAATAATTATAAGGTGGTGGCGGTTTACACCCAGCCCGACAAAGGCGTTGGGCGTGGACGCAAACTGCAATACAGTGCCGTAAAAAAATGTGCAATGGCTCATAATATCCCCGTATTTCAACCACACAACTTTAAAAATGATGCTGACATCCAACAACTGAAGCAACTGCAAGCAGACCTTATGGTGGTGGTCGCCTATGGTTTAATCTTGCCACAAACTGTTTTGGATATTCCCCGCTATGGCTGTTGGAATATACACGCCTCGCTTTTACCACGCTGGCGAGGAGCTGCCCCCATTAATCGAGCCTTGCTCGCGGGTGACAAAACCACAGGTGTTGGCATCATGCAAATGGAAGCTGGATTAGATACTGGAGCCGTTTTCTTACAACACGAATGCCAAATAGCTGATGATGAGACCGCAGAAAAACTGCACGACAAACTTGCCATAATGGGAGCTTTTGCCTTAATCGAAACCCTGCAATTATTACAAAACGACTTATTACCGCAAGCCATGATTCAAGACGAAAGCTTGATGACCTATGCCAAAAAATTACACAAATCCGAATCCCGCATCAACTGGCAAGAAGATGCCGAACTTATTGCTCGCAAGATTAGAGCCTTTAATCCTTGGCCAGGTACCATCGCTCAAATAAATGGAGAAGATTATAAAATTTGGCAAGCAAAAAGCCTAGCAAAAACCAGCACCCTCGAAGCAGGAACTATAATCAAGGCTGACAAACAATCACTAATCATCCAATGCGGCACAGGACAATTGCACCTATTAGAAATTCAAAAACCAGGTAAAAAACGCCTAAAAATCAGCCAATTTATGCCTGCCAAACGCGATTGGTTCACATGAGCAAGGCAAGTGTTCGCTCATTGGCAGTACAAATAAGCTATGAAGTCGTCTGCAAAAACAAAAACCTAAGTGAAACATTTACCCAAAGACTCACCGCACACGAGGCACAAGCAGCAGCCGTCAAAGCCCTGTGTTATGCCACCATTCGTCATTATTTTTCCTTGCAACAACGGTGGTTACAACAAGTCGATAAAAAACCAAAAGATAAAATAGTACAAGTGCTATTAACCCAAGCATTAGCTGAATGGCTCTATTTAGAAAAACCACCAGCCATCGTTGCCAATGAAGCGGTCAATACCGCAGGAAAACTGGCAAAAAAGTGGGCAAAAGGCTTGATAAATGCGACCTTGCGAGGCGTTTTTTGCCAAAAAGATTACCAAACAGATGAGCAACAAGCCCTGTATGACCACCCAACATGGTGGATAAAACACATACAAAAAGATTGGCCACAGGATTGGCAAAAAATCCTCATCGCCAACAACCAAAAACCGCCGTTATGGATTCGCAGCTTGCACCAGCCAACAATACAATCACAGCCACACCCTTTTATTGACCATGCCTACAAGATAGCAGGACAAGACATCAGTCAAAATTCACCGTTTCTGGCAGGTGAATTTTCAGTACAAGATGCCTCTGCCCAACTGGCAGCACACATTCTCAAACCCAAAAGTGGCGAAAAAATTCTCGATGCCTGTGCCGCACCAGGTGGTAAAACTGGGCATTTACTTGAATTATGTGACCGCATAAAACTTGACGCTTTAGAACTTTATCCCAACCGCGCGAAAAAAATCAAACAAAACCTGCAACGCATTAATAAGCAGGCCAACATAATCATCAACGATGCCAGCAAACCAGATTTATGGTTTAAAGCACCGCGTTACGATAAGATTTTACTCGACGCACCTTGCAGTGCCTCGGGTATTGTTCGTCGTCATGTCGATATAAAATTCAACCGCAAACAAAGTGATTTAATCGAAATTTGCCAAACGCAACAACAACTGTTAGATGCTATGGCGAGTATTTTGACCGTTGGTGGCAGCTTGCTTTATGCCACTTGTTCGGTATTTCATGCCGAAAACAGCCGTCAAATAGAAAAATTTTTAAAAACGCACCCGAATTTTAGTGAAAACACGTTAAAATATCCGTTTGCACAAACGTGCAAGCACGGCATCCAAATTATCACTGGCACAAATGATATGGATGGTTTTTATTACTGTTACCTACAAAAGAATGCGGATTAGAAAAAACTTAACCCTTTTGCTTTTACTGTTCAGTTACCACATGAGCATGGCACAAAATCGCATC
>CAZQMH010000241.1:0-4148 GCA_964594435.1 uncultured Alcanivoracaceae bacterium | reverse complement strand
CCTATCAATGGTGGAAGTTAGCCGACGAGCAGTATCTACAAAATCTCAAAACAGAGCAATAAAAGGCTTAAGTCGAGATGAGGTTTATTTTTTGCGGTAATTACTGGAGATTTGATTTATAGCGGCAAGAGTCCAACGTGAATTGGCATGGCAAATCGCTACAGCCAAAGCATCGGCGGCATCTTCTTGGATATTTTCGTTAATATTTAACAAGAGTTTTACCATGTATTGCACTTGCGATTTGGCTGCGGCTCCTTTGCCGACTACAGATTGCTTAATGGCTTTTGGCGCATATTCATAAACAGGTAAATCCATTGCCACTGCGGCACAAATGGCAGCCCCTCGTGCTTGCCCCAATTTGAGAGCTGAGGCTGCATTTTTAGCGATAAAAACTGTTTCTATGGCAACTTCATCAGGTTTGTAGTGCAACAAAAGTTTGGTGATTTCAGTAAAGATGATTTTTAAGCGGTCAGGAAAATCACCATTGCCACATTTTATCGGTTGAAAATGCAATACTTTGGTCTTTCTGCCATCACTATCAATAATGCCAATTCCTGTGGTTCGTGAACCTGGGTCAATGCCTACTATTCGGGTGATGTTGTTTTGCATAAGTGTGATTGTAGCCGAAAACTTGAACTAATTATCACATTTTAAGCCTTTTTTAGGCTAAAATCTTCTTTCCTTACACATAAAAAAAATGATAATCATGAAAAATTCGCTTAATACATTAATACTATGCCTTGCATCTTTGGGGCTGTTTATATCTTGTCATGCCGCCATACCAAGCAATTTGGCTCTGCAACAAGTCTTTACAACAAACAGTTTTGGTTCTCTTACTGCCAGACATTCTGGTGATGGCACAGGGCGATTGTTTATCGTTGACAAAAGTGGCAAAATTGAAATTTGGGATGGTGGTAGCACAACATTAGCCACACCTTTTCTGGATATTTCTGCCAAAGTTCTCAGCGGTGGAGAACAAGGCTTGTTGGGCTTAGACTTTGACCCTGGTTATGTTCAAAATGGTTATTTCTATGTCAACTATACCAAGAGTGGTTCAAATTCTGGTGATACGGTTATCGAACGTTACCAAGTCAGTAACAATCCGAATATTGCCGACCCAAATAGCGGGCAAATTATCATGCGTATTGCCCAACCATTTACCAACCATAATGGTGGCAATATCTTGTTTGGTCCTGATGCTTTTTTGTATATCGGCACCGGTGATGGAGGCTCATTTGGCGACCCAAATAATAATGCCCAAAATTTATCATCAATGCTCGGAAAAATGCTACGAATTGATGTATCTAACGTTATTTATACTGGCGGCTTTGAAGCACCAACTGCAGCAGCAAACACCTGCGGACTGGATTCAGTAGCAGGTTCTTATAAAATACCTGCTGACAATCCTTTTATCAACACTGCGTCAGACTGTTCTGAAATTTGGTCTTATGGCTTGCGAAACCCTTGGCGTTGGAGTTTTGACAAACTTACAGGGGATTTAATTATCGGCGATGTTGGACAAAATGCCTATGAAGAAATTGATTTCCAACCAGCAGCGAGTACAGGCGGAGAAAATTATGGCTGGCGTTGTCGAGAAGGTGCTCATAATTATGATACCAGCCAATGCAGTAATGGCACAACCTTTGTGGAACCCGTCATAGATTTACCGCAATCATTTGATGGCGGATGTTCAGTTATGGGCGGTTATGTTTACCGTGGTCCTATTACAGCTATTTATGGAAAGTATATATTTTCAGACTATTGTCATGGAAAAATAAATTTTGCTACCATTGGTGCTGGCACTTGGCCATATGAAAACAGCACGGGTATTCCAAACGTAGGAACGGGAACGCAATCTTTTGGTGAAGATGAAGCAGGCAATATTTATCACTTGCAAGGCAACACCGTCTCCAAGATTATTCAAAACTGATTTTACCCAAAAAAAGGCTCGAAAATCGAGCCTTTTTTCTCTATTTTTTCAACACAAGTTTAGTGTTAAAAGACCAGCACATCAAACTCACCATCGACATCAACACCGCTCTCATTTGTTACTTTACAGACCAAGCCACCAAGAAATGGAACACAGGTAACGATTCTACCACTGCCTACAACAGTCGTACGAGGGGAAACACTGACATAGTTTAGTGAAATATTTGCGGATGGAACTGAAATAGAACAATCTCCCACCGATGCTCTTGTAATAGTTATGGCTCCCACTACATTCGTGCCATTATAGCTTTGAACTATTGATGGACCAGGAGAACAATTGGCTCGAATCATGTATTTAACTAAACCTAATGAATTTTCATTTTGCTTGACATCACCTTGAACGTACAAGCCATTATTTGGCACTGCTGTGAAATTTGCACCAAGAGCAGTACCTCCATTAGACCGTACACGTAACTTTGTTAATCCACCTACTTGCACTCTTAGAGCATCTTCACCAACAGATGAGTTCACATGTAATCTATCAGAAGGATTAACACTATCGCCAATCCCGACACGTCCTGTGGCTTGCACTATCATGCGGGTCGTACTGCTATCATCTAGTTTTAATAATGTTATCTGGCTAGTATTATTGGTGATATGCAGTTGTGCCGAAGGTGTTGGCTCACCAATTCCGACCTTACCAGGACTGGTTAAAGTAGAGCCACTTTGATTCCAAGGTGACGTACCACTTAAAGCTGCTGCTACCCAATCAGAACCATCGAATTGCAAAACATCACCAGTAGATGCTCCACCTGGAGCTAAAAATTCAGCTTGCACCGCATATGGTACCGCTTGCAGTGGTTGACGCGGGGTTAAGGTTGTAAAACTGCCACCGCCATTGGGCTTCACATAGATTTCAAGATAAAATTGATTATTGTCGGCATAAACAGCATCGCCAAAATCAACATCATCAATTGTGAACAAACCATTGCTGACTGGCACATTTGTAAAAGTTAAACTTGTCACTTCACTACCACCGGCTAAGGCGAGAAACAAGGCAATTTTAACATCATAATTGCCATTTGCTGGTGAACCATTATCTAGCAATTCACCCTGATAAGTAAAACCCGAACCAACGGCTGGTGCCGCATGGATTTGAGTCGTGTACAGTGCAAAACTTAGCACCATTGTTAGTGTTAAAAGTATATTTTTCATCATATTTCCCCTCTATTTAAAGATTTTCAAAACCGTTTTTAAAAATTAAATCATTATTTTTGTGCCAAAAGCCACCATTTAATTGGTAATTGCCTTGACTCATTGTGTTACTGGCATCAACTTGACCTATGCTGGATTGCATTTCGTATTGCCCTCCCGATATTTTTGCCGCACCACTGTTTATCGAATATTTTTTCATCGAATAGGCAGCAAAAGATTGGCTGAATGCCAATAAAGTTAAACTCAACAAAAGCATTTGTATCGTTTTTCTTTTTTTGCTCGCTTTCGGATGACATTTGTTTCTAACTATCATTTTTTATCTCCTACTTACTTAAAAGTGTTTGTATCATTGCATTTATTTGCTTTTAAATCCTGACCAAGTTCTGACCAAGTTCTGAATTTCGCAAAATCTTTAGTTTTCAAACCCATGTTTAAAGATTAAGTCATTAATAACACCATAAACCTCGCTAGACATTTCACTGGTTGTACCAGACCATGTACTTGGAATGATATCATTTGCCGTAGTGGTACTGGTGGTGCGTATACCAAAGCCACTTGGCAAAGGATTGGCTAGGGTGAAAGAAAAATTACCGCTGGCATCGGCGGTAGTTGAACCCAAATGCTGTAAGGCATCCATATTCGCATCGGCATTATCTAAATAAAAATCAATAATGCAATTCGGACACGGACTTGGGTCGCCAAAGATATTACTGGTATGCGAATGCCCTGAAATATTGACACCATTTATGCTAGAAATCACTGCGGGTTCAAATGATTTTTGAGAACTCAGTAATGACCCAGAATACTCGATATATTTTTCTATACCCGTTTTGACAATATTACGACGTATAGTATTGCCGCCGTCTCTAAAAGTATTGACATGTGTATCACTCCAAAGTATCGCTCCCTTGGTATTGTCAAAACCATTTTTAGGAGAATAAATTTCATTATCAACTATCATGTGCCCATTATTGGCCTCTATTGGAGAATCACGCTGAGTAGAC
>CAZQMH010000240.1:0-4153 GCA_964594435.1 uncultured Alcanivoracaceae bacterium | reverse complement strand
ATTTTCAAACACACTGATACATTGTGTTTCAATACAATAATCGACAATATTCCCATGCTCATCAAGACTCACACCCGGTATTTCTTTACTGTCTTTTTTTCGTGGACCCACACCTGATAAAAACAAAAGATTGCCAACTCTGCGTGCATGAGGATAGGCTCCTACGGGATTTGGTGCATTTTGCACAACAATTCTATCAGACATTTTGACCCAATTTATTTCTAAAAGGCGATTATATCATGTAATATTAAAGTTTAACGGTATAATTTCCCAAATCCCGATATAGAAACGCAAATTAGAGTGCGATCAATTGGTACGTATAGCAAATCAATAAAATTCGTAGTCACCTCATTGGTAATAAGATATTTTCTGGATTTGCTAGGCGTGCTAAGGGGTTGTGCTAAGGGGTTGTGCTATAATTGTGTTTTCTATATCGGTATTTGGGAACTTGAAAGTGAACAACACAACTCACCCCTTTGCAACGCTCACACCAGAAACTATCATGGATGCCATCGAAGCCCAAGGATTTTTGTGTGATGGTCGTGTATTTGCCTTAAACAGTTATGAAAATCGTGTTTACCAAATTGGACTTGAAGAGCAAAACAAAGCGATAATCGCAAAATTTTACCGCCCACAGCGTTGGACAAAAGCCCAAATACAAGAAGAACATGATTTTTGTTTTGAACTTGCTCAACATGAAATTCCTGTGATTACACCATTAACCAACGACAACAACGACAGTCTTTTTGAACATTCACACTTCAAACTCGCCTTGTTTGAACAAGTCGGCGGTCACACACCAGAATTGGACCATGCTCAAAATTTAGAAATTATGGCACGATTATTAGCTCGAATGCACCTTATTGGTCAACGGCAATTGTTTGTGCATCGCCCAACCTTAGACTGGCACAGTTTCGGCGTGCAATCGGTTGATTTTATTGCCAATGAATTTATTCCTTTTGAACACAAAACCGCCTACCAAAAAGTGTGCAGAATTTTGTTAGAAAAAATGCAAGCCAAGTTAGATGGTTGCCAAAACATTCGCGTCCATGGTGACTTACATAGTGGCAACATCTTGATGCGAGATGAGCTGCCATTTTTGGTTGATTTTGATGATTGCCGACTGGCTCCTGCCATTCAAGACATTTGGATGCTGTTATCAGGCGAGGAAGACGAACAAAAATTGCAACTGCAAAAAATCATCAAAGCTTATGAAGAATTTCGTGAATTTCCTTTTGCCGAGATACGCATGATTGAAGCATTACGCACATTACGCATGTTGCATCACTGTGCATGGTTAGCACGACGTTTTGACGACCCTGCTTTTGCCATTGCCTTTCCTTGGTTCGATGAAAACAGTTACTGGCTGGGGCACATCAACGACTTACAAAATCAGTTACAAGCCTTATAAATCCCTAAACCAATTTATCGTGTAAAACCACGATGGTATGCCCTTTGACGATTAAATTGCCTTCAATTTCTAAATCTTTCAAAACGCGACCCGCCATTTCACGGGAACAACCAACTATTTTGGCAATCTCTTGACGAGAAATTTTAATTTGCGTTCCCTCTGGATGAGTCATAGCATTGGGTTCTTTGCACAAATCCAACAAAGTTCGAGCGACTCGACCCGTCACATCTAAAAAGGCAAGGCGATGCACTTTGCGGCTGGTCTGTAATAAACGATGGGTTAATTGTGTACCAATATAGTACAGTATTTGTGCCGCATCTTCTTTAAGATCCGCTAAAAACAATTGCCCCAAGCGTTGGTAACCAATCTCGGCTAATTCGGAGCCTTCTTTGGTCTTAACCATCACTTCACGGCGTTCGGTACTCATAAACAAGCCCATTTCACCAATAAAATCGCCCGTATTAAGATAGGCAAGAATAAGCTCTTTACCATCATCATTTTCAAATGAAATAGTCACTGAACCAGAAACAATATAATACAAAGTATTAGCTAAATCACCAGGTCTAATAATGGTGGTTTTTTTAGGAAACTTACGGCGATGACAGTACGACAAGAAACGATTTAATGCTTCGACATCTAATTTAAAAAAACTTGTGTTATGGACACGTTCTCCAATGTATAACTCATCAGAATTTGGTCCATCATTAAATATATTCCCCATTTTAATTTACCTGTTTTGAAACAATCCTTTCATGATACAATCTAAGACCGACGATTAGCAACTATTATCTAAAAAAATACCCATAACCTAGACAAATAAGCAAGAAAGCATAGAATATAATTTTTTTCACAAAATTTTTCATGGCACTTTTTTTATACAACACCAAAACAGGGCAAAAAGAAGCCTTTGTTCCAATCAACAAAAATTCAATAAGCATGTATTTGTGTGGTCCAACGGTATATAACTACGCTCATATTGGCAATGCTCGCCCTGCTATTGTGTTTGATGTTTTGGCACGTTTATTACGTTTCCACTACCCTAAAGTGATCTATGCCAGAAACATTACTGATATTGACGACAAAATAAACAAATCAGCCTTAGAACTCGGTGTCAACATTAAAAAATACGCCAAAAAATATGCCGACATTTATAATAATGATCTCGCACAACTTGGCGTGTTAGCACCAGATATAGAACCATATGCAACCGAGCATATTCCACAAATCATTGCCATGATTAAAGATTTAATTGATGCAGGCCATGCCTACTGTGCCGAGGGTCATGTGCTATTTGCAGTGGAAAGCTATAAAAATTATGGCAATTTATCACACCGCAAAATTGAAGACATGATAGCAGGTGCCCGAGTTGAAGTTGCTCCGTATAAAAAACATGCAGCCGATTTTGTGCTGTGGAAACCCTCTGACGATAGCTTACCAGGCTGGAACTCGCCTTGGGGACGCGGTCGGCCTGGTTGGCACATAGAATGTTCTGCCATGTGCAAGCAACACTTAGGCGACACCATTGATATTCATTGTGGCGGTCGTGACTTGGTCTTCCCACATCATGAAAACGAAGCCGCTCAAAGCTGTTGTGCCAACAAAACCGAAACTTTTGCTAATTATTGGCTCCATAACGGCATGATAAACATGGGCACCCAAAAAATGTCGAAGTCATTAGGCAACATTCTGCTGATTAAAGATATTGTGCAACAATACAAAGGAGAAGTCATCCGCTGGCTCATCTTATCCGCTCAATACCGTCAATCAGTTGAATGGTCACAAGACTCCATTCATAAGGCAGAGAAAACCATGGACAGAATCTACGCCGCCTTGCGTAAAAACACAGAAATCGAAGTTGAAATCAACCAAAAGCACCTACCTGAAAGCATCATTTCTGCATTAGATGATGATTTAAACACACCTATTGCTTTTGCCGAGATAAATAAAATTGCAAAAAATCTTGCCAAAGCCGAAACCATTGACGACAAACAAAAATACAAATGCCAACTCCTCAACACAGGGCACTTACTTGGCTTATTTCAAGTTGATGCCGAAAGCTGGTTCACCGCAGGGCAGCAAAACATTGACCAAGACAAAATTAACACCTTGATTAAACAAAGAAACCAAGCCAGAGCAGACAAAGACTGGGCAACATCCGACCAAATCAGAGACGAACTTGCCGCCATGAATATTGTCCTAGAAGACTCAGCAGATGGCACACGGTGGAGCGTAAAAAAATAACATGAAAAGCCAACAAGAAATAATCGAAGATTTTGCCCTATTTGATGATTGGATGGAAAAATACCAATACATCATCGACTTGGGTAAAGATTTAGCAAAATTAGATGCAAAATACAAAACCGAAGAAAATAAACTACAAGGCTGTCAATCACAAGTATGGATTATTCACAAAACCCTAGATGACAAATTGATTTTTCAAGCCGAAAGTGATGCCGCAATTGTTTCAGGACTGGTGGCTTTGGTGTTAAGCGTCTACTCTGGCAAAACCGCTGAACAAATCATCAACACACGCCCTGATTTTATAGCCGAAATAGGACTCGACAAACATCTCTCACCTACCCGAAGCAACGGTTTATCATCATTATTAAACAAAATCCAAAGCATAGCCAAAAACCATACCAATCCTAGGAGCTTGTCCGAGAATAGATAATCTATTACAGAAAAGTTGGATTTGTGCTATTTTCCGCTTTTTCTCGGCAAATAGCGGTGCTATTCTTCTCA
>CAZQMH010000239.1:0-4190 GCA_964594435.1 uncultured Alcanivoracaceae bacterium | reverse complement strand
GATACGCGTAAATAGCGGTGCTATTCTTCTCAAAAAACCGAAAAATAGCCCTAAATCCAACTTTTCTTCATTGGGTAATAAGACAGTCTTTGCCTGATGTTTTTGCTTTGTACATGGCATCATCAGCGCGTTCAATAAATTGTTCAACGGTTTCGTCTTTTTTACAAGCGACCAAGCCAACGCTAATTGAAATGGTATTTTTCACCGAAGATTTTTCATGAATAATGGCTTTTTTAGTTAAGTTTTCTAACAGTTGCAAACAGATATGTTTGGCTTGTTCACCGTTCATTTGGGTAAATAGCATAACAAATTCTTCGCCGCCAAATCGTGCCACCAAACAGTTTTTTGAGGAAAAATCATTCATTATCGCTGCTACTGTTTTTAAACATTCATCCCCAGCAATATGTCCATAAAAGTCATTGTATGCCTTAAAATCATCCACATCAATCAATGCCAAGTGGACATTTTGGGTGTTTTGTCGGCAAATTTCACTCAATTGATTAAAAAATTCTCGCCGATTGGCAATATTGGTGAGTTCATCAATTTGGGCAAGCTTTGCAAGTTTTTTGTTAGCTTTCATTAAGGATTGGGTTTGCTTATCAACTTGATTTTGTAACGCAATGGCACTTTTTTTGAGCCATTGGATACGCCACAGAGGTAAACCGATAAGTATCATGATGGTGATAATAAATGCGATGATGCGGAAAAGCAGAGTTTGGTACCATGCGGGCTTGATATTAAAACGTACTTCAATAGGATTTGACCACGGATTGTCATACAGACGAACCTGTGCCAAAAGTTTATAGCTATTTGGGCTTAAATTGCTAAAATTTGCCGAACTTCCCGTTTGCCATTTTGTGTGATAGTTTATGAGCTTGTAGCGATAGGTGATATTGTTTGAACCCGATAGTAAAACGCTGCTAAAGTGAAAATGAATACTTTGTGGGTTGGGCTTAATTGCTAGCCATTGGTTTTGAGGAATTCTATCATCACCAATAAACAAATGTTCGACAAAAGGTGTGAGTATTTTATTGCGGCTGCGGTCTTTGAAATCTGGATCAACCACGACGATGCCTTTTTGACTGGCAAACCACAGCTTGCCATCAGAGGTTGTAACATTTGCATTGCTGCTACCGTTAAATTCGCTGCTTTGCATGCCATCTTTTTCAGTATAACGTGTAAATAAAACCTCATTTTTATAAGTGTCTGGGTTGAGTTGTTCAATGGCTTTTCTTTTTATGCGAAACAAACCCGTATTGGTAATCGCCCATACATCTCCTTTTTTGTCCATGATGGCATCGTGTACATGGCCGTGAGTAAAGCCATTTTTTTCATCAAAATAGTAATTCATGCCATTTTTTTTCAGCCACAAGCCTTCAGAACACACCCAAAGTTCATTGTTATTAAATTCGTGAATGCAGGTGGAAAGGTTTAATGGTAAATCTATTTTTTTTATCTGTTCATTATGAAGTCGGTAGGCGTTTTCTCTTTCGGCAAGCAACACATCACCATTGAGGGCAAAATCCATAGCATAAACATCAATATCTTTAGCAATAAAATATTTTTTAATGCCACTTTTGTTATGCTTGTATAAAAATGAACGGTCTGAAAACCACAATGTACCATTTTTTGTCAGTAAGCTGCGACTTGGTGAGTTTGTTTTCAGCAAGGTTGTTGTTTGGGAGCCATTAATTTTTGCTATTCTTTTTCTAGTTGAAATCCAAATATTTTGACCATCCTTGATGAGAGCATAAACCATTTCATTGGCAATGTCGTGCGAAGGTTGAAAGTGGTTATAGGTGATTGCGTCTTTAGTAATGGAATAGTAGCCTTTTTGTGCATCTTGGTTGATGGCATAAACCGTATCCTTTGCATCGACACTTAAATAACGTATATTATCTTTTTCTAAACCCTGTAATTGCCCGATATTGCGAATGGCATTGGCTTTTAAATAACATAATCCACTTGAACCACCAAACCAAATGACACCTTCTTCATCTTCAATAAATGAGGCTGTGCGGTGATGTTTGGTTTCTAGCAATGTTTCACTTTTCTCTCCTTGGTAGCGTATGAGACCATGGTTTTCTGTAGCAAACCACAACTGTTGCTGCTTGTCTAATAAGACCGAATTTATAATAATAGATTCATCCATTTTTAGGTCATTAATCAGCAGTTCTGCTTGGTTGTTTTTTATTTTAAATAAGCGATTATCGTGCTTGATGAAGAAAAAAGTATCATTGTTTTTTGCTTGAATTTTTTCTCCATTAAGCTCTTGATTATTATAGAAAATAGGGTATTCGTGCCAGTTGTTGTCAGTGTAGAGCCATGTTGTTTTTCTGTTTGCTATGGCTAATTTGGAGTTGATTTTAAAGAGGTAATAGTTGGAGTTGTTGAGTTCTTTTGGTATTTCGATTTTTTCGATAGCATCGGTGTATTTGTTGTTGATAAAGACCAAGTTAAAACGATTGTTGAAATAAACACCTTGCTGGGTGACGACAATTTTAAGCACGTTGTTATTGCTTAAACCATTGGTAATGTCCCAATGTTTAATTTCATTGTTGTGGTAGCGATACAATCCATTGGTCGTGGTGCCGATAAAAATATCACCAACCAAACCTTTTTCGAGATAATAGGATTCTGCTTTGGGGTATTTCAAATCAGATTGTGGCAAAAAATCACTAAAGCGATGCCCGTCAAAGGTAACCGAACCCAAAAAAGTACTGATGACCATTTGCCCGTCATCAGCAATAAGCATGTCGGTTACTGAGTTTTGTGGCAAGCCATCATCACTACTAAAGCACTTGCTATTGTAATTGTTTAGCGACTCGGCATTGGTGCTTTCCCATACCATGAGTCCTAAAAAACTACATATTAAAAAGTTTTTTAACAGAAAAATAGCACAGAAGTGTTTCACGTTTATTGTTGTTAGTATTAAGTATACATTAGTTTAATGCCTGTTAAAAATATGTCAATAGTTTTGGGAAATACAAGAAAAAGGAGAATAAAAGGGCTATAGCTCGTGGCATAGGGCTGATTTAATGCTAAAATTAGTGCAATTTTTAGTTAAAATACAATTCAGGAGTTATTTTTGCAAGAATCAAAAAAAGAACACAATGAAATAAATGATTTAAGTTCAAAAGAAATAAAAGATGTGATTGTCGCTGCTTTAGAAGATGCCAAGGGCAATGCCATTACTGTTATTGATGTGAGGCATTTAACCGAAGTCACTGATTTTATGATTGTCGTATCGGGCACGTCTAACAGGCATATTCAAACTTTGGCTGAAACGGCTTATTTGCAAGCGGCGGATGCAGGCATTGAAAAATTAGGCATTGAAGGCTTGGGTAAATCAGAATGGGTTGTTGTCGATTTTGCCGATGTTGTTTTGCATGTAATGTCACCTTCGGCACGCGAACATTATAATATCGAAGGACTTTGGGATATTTCACAAGCACCCAGCGACAAATAACAGCGAATATGAAGATTCGTCTTTTGGCAGTTGGTCATAAAATGCCCAAGTGGGTGAGTCAAACGTTTAATGATTACAATAAGCGTTTGCCAAAGGCACAACAAATTCAACTGCTTGAAATGGCTCCTGTCCACAGAAGCAAAACCATGAGTGCAGAAAAAGCTAAACAAATCGAAGGTAAAAATATACTCGCAGCACTGAAATCCTCAGAAAAACTCATCATTTTAGACGAGCATGGCACGGCACTTTCGACCAAAATCTTAGCCCAATCTATAAAAAAATGGCAAATGACAGCTGCCAATATTGCTCTTGTTATCGGTGGAGCTGATGGTTTTTCTCCAGCGGTTAAACAACAAGCCCATGCTGTTTGGTCATTGAGTTTGCTGACTTTTCCGCACCCTTTGGTTCGTGTGATAATAATGGAACAAATTTACCGTGCCTATACATTAATTGCCAACCATCCTTATCACCGAGAATAATATGACTCAAATTATTCTCGCCTCAGCATCTGCACGACGTCAAAAATTGTTGCAACAAATGGCAATTCAGGCGATGTGTTGCCCCACCGATATTGATGAAACAGTACAAGCCAACGAACCAGCACAGTCCTATTGCCAAAGATTAGCATTAAGCAAAGCTCAAAGTGGTTGGCACAATTCACAACAGCTCTTACCTGTCTTGGGAGCCGATACCATTGTTGTCTTAAACCCAAATCTCGATA
>CAZQMH010000238.1:0-4194 GCA_964594435.1 uncultured Alcanivoracaceae bacterium | reverse complement strand
AATGTGATTATAGAAACCGGATCCAACAATGGTAGCAGAACAACGATGGCACAAGAGTTTATTGCCGAAATCAGCCAAGGCGATAAACGCATACTGTTAATAAATGGTCAACCGATTGATTATGCTTTAGCACGCATTCCATCAAATGAAGATTTTCGTGGTAATTTAGCCAAAGGCGGCACAGGAGTCGGCGTACCTTTAACAGACAGTGATTACAAAATATGTCAGGCAGTTGGTCCCAAATTACGAGAAATGGGTATAATTTTTGCTGGGATTGATGTTATTGGCAACTATTTAACCGAAGTCAATGTCACCAGTCCAACATGCATTAGAGAACTGGATAAACAATTTGAGCTTAATATTGCTGGTACTTTGTTTGCTGAGATAGAAAAGATTAAACGTGAAGCCTAAAATATCCACTACTGACAAGAACATTCTTACTTTCACACTCAGTGCTTTATTATTGACGGCTTTGATTTTGGGTATCGTCTTCACTTACCAAGACGCCAGCAACAAAGATTCATTGCCAACTTTGGATATTATTTTATCCAAACAAAAGAGCATTGATGCTCCAGATGAAGCCGATTTTCTTGCACAAAACAACCAACAAGGCGGAGGCAATTCTGAAAAGCACGTTCGTCCGCAAAATATTAAACAAGGTATTGCTGTGGAAGATGAGGGTAATTCGCTGCAAGAACAACGAGAAAACATACCCAATAAGATTGAACAAAAAAATACCAAACTCCTTAGCACTAAGGCGACAAAAACCAAAGTTGTATCGCAAAAAAACACGCCTGAAATAAAAAACAAAACAAGCAAAGACAAAAAAAGGAAAAAAAATCAAAAACTAGCCAAAATGGTTAATAATATTTCGCATAAAATGCAAGCCTATGCCAAAAAGCCCAAAACTAAATACATCTCTGCCAGCACAAAAGCGTACGAGTTTGCAAATTATATGCATTCGTGGGTGAAAAAGATAGAACGCAACAGCAATTTAAATTACCCTGAGGAAGCTCGAAAACGGGGGTTTGTTGGCACCTTAATTATGACGGTTGGCATTAATGCCGAAGGCACAATCAAAGATATTCGTATCTTAAAATCATCAGGCTACCAATCTATTGATGATGCGGCCAAACATTTGGTACAAATTTCTGGCCCTTTTGAACCGATTCCAGAAACCAAAACCAAGATAGACATTTTATACATTACCCGTACGTGGCAATTTTTACCTGGCAACAAATTGAAACAAAAATAATGAATTTTAATCAACAATTTCTTATCGCTTTACCTGACATGCAAGATCCACGATTTAAACAATCGGTGATTTTAATCTGCCAACACCATGCAAATGGGGCGATGGGCTTGGTCATAAATCATGAGCTAAAATTGCAAACAGATGAAATTTTTGCTGATTTACAGCTTGATCCTCCAGCCAAAAATCAACAGGCTTTAGATGGTGGTCCGTTGAGCCAAAACAGTGGCTTTATTCTTCATACCAGTTCAAAAAAATACAAAAGCTCAATAAAAATCACAAATAAGCTGACGCTAACAACCTCGAAAGATATTTTACAGGAGATTGCCAGTCAAAGTTTCAAACATGATTGGCAATTTGTTCTGGGGTATAGCGGCTGGGTGAGCAACCAACTGGAAGATGAAATTGCTCAAAACACTTGGCTTACCGCTCCACTTAATGATGAAATAATTTTTCATACCGAAAACAAAGACAAATGGCAAAAAGCTCTTGCCCTACTTGGCATTCATAATATTAACAGCATTACAGGAGCGGGTCATGCCTAGTTACATCGGCATTGACTTTGGCTTAAGCAAAACAGGCATTGCGGTCGGACAATCCATCACCAAAACCGCTTCGGCATTAACAACCCTGCACACGCATGGCAAATTTAACTGGCAAGGATTGGATAAAATTATCGAACAATGGCAACCTGAGGCAATAATAATAGGCAAGCCATTAAACGAAGATGGTCAACCACAACTCATCAGCAAACAAGCCCACAATTTTGCCAAAAAAGTTAAAAATCGCTACAAAATTACTGTTTTTGAAGTGGATGAGCGATACAGTTCCATGCAAGCACAAGCCGATTTTGCGGCTGCCAGAAAGCAAGGCTCTGCCAAACGCAAACACGCTCAAAATCTCGATGCTCATGCGGCAAAAAACATTCTACAACGGTGGTTGGACAATTTATGAAAACATTAATTGATATAAAACACTGCACAAAAGACAGCATACAATCTCTATTATCCTTGGCGAGTTCATTGCAAAACAGCAGCAAAAAGAAAAAAAGAAAGTTGCTAAAAGGCAAAACCATTGCCAACTTATTCTTTGAAAACAGCACCAGAACCTTGATTTCCTTCGAGCTAGCAGCAAAACGACTGGGAGCAGATGTCATCAATGTTAACATACAATCCAGTTCAACCACCAAAGGCGAAAGCCTGCAAGACACCATTCTTACCTTGCAAGCTATGGGCGTGGATGCTTTTATTGTTCGGCACAGCGAAAACCGCATTTGCGAAAAAATATCACAATGGCTCAAACCCAAAACGGCTCTTATCAATGCCGGTGATGGCAACAATCAGCACCCAACCCAAGCCCTACTAGATGTCTTCACCATGCAGCACTACGGTAAAGATTTGCAGCATTGTAAAGTTTCGATTATTGGTGACATCAAACATTCACGGGTTGCCAATTCTTTGCTTGATATTTTGCATATTTTTGGCAACCAAAACACGCATATTTATGGCCCTAAAAAACTATTACCCACTCAGTCAAACAAAGCCATTATTTGCCAATCAATGCAGCAAGCACTCACAAACACAGAAGTCATTGTGATGCTACGCATCCAAAAAGAAAGAATGCAACAACAAAACATTCCAGATTTCGATAATTATTCACGCAATTATGGACTCAACCGTCATTCATTAGCCTATGCCAACCCAAATTGTATCGTGTTACACCCTGGCCCCATCAATCGAGGCATAGAAATAAGCTCAGAAATTGCTGACCACAAACCTGCGGTTATTCTGCAACAAGTTGCCAATGGTGTGCCTATTCGTCAAGCTGTTTTGCTAACAGTATTACAAAAGAGTAAACAATGAAATCCGCACGTTTTATTCACCTGTTTGTGCACACCGAATTTTCTATTGTCGATTCGACCATTCGTATTGGGCAGCTGGTTGACAATTTAAAACAAAACAATATCCCTGCTGTTGGCATTACGGATTTTAATAACATGTATGCCGCCATAAAATTCTACAACAAGGCGACAGCCGCTGGCATAAAACCATTGTTTGGAGCAGAACTGCACGTTCTTGATGAAAAGAACAACCCTTATGTTTTTACTTTCCTGTGCATTGATAAACAAGGTTACCTCAATTTAAGTGAACTTATATCGCTCGCCCACCAAAAAGGGTATTACCACGGCAAACCTTATGTAAAAGAAGAATGGATAAGCAAGCACCAACAAGGATTAATCGCCATCAGCAGCAATATGCGAGGTGATATTGGGCAATTAATTTTACAGCAAAAAACAGAACAAGCCGCTGCCAAAATTGCCAAATGGCACACGCTTTTTGGTGACAGATTTTATTTAAGCATCGCTCGCATTAACCGCAAACACGAAACATGGCATAACGATGCCACCGTCTATTTTGCCGCCCATCAAAAAATCGCCTTAGTTGCCAGTAATGAACCGCGTTTTATGCAAGCCAGTGACTTTAATGCCCATGAAGCTCGGGTTTGCATCAACCAAGGTATGATTTTAGCCGACCCACGCCGAGAAAAAACTTACACCACCGAACAATATTTTGCCAGCCAAGAACAAATGGTGGAGAAATTTAAAGATTTTCCACAAGCGATTGAAAACACCTTAGAAATAGCAAAAAGATGCCATTATTGCTTTGAATTTGGCAAATATTTCTTACCCGACTTCCCTATTCCTGCGGGTTTAACGATTGATGATTTTTTTAGACAAATCACCCAAGAAAAACTGAAAATTTACTTGCAAGAAGTTGGGGCATTTTCAGGCTACAGCGAACAAGATTATTATCAGCGATTAAAATACGAAGTTGGTATTATTTTAGAAATGGGTTTTCCTGGCTATTTTTTAATTGTTGCCGATTTTATCAACTGGTCAAAGAAAAATAACATCCCAGTGGGTCCAGGACGTGGTTCAGGAG
>CAZQMH010000237.1:0-4200 GCA_964594435.1 uncultured Alcanivoracaceae bacterium | reverse complement strand
GGTTATCTGTACTGATGCTTGCTGGCAGGAACCAAATGCAAAACTGAATGATGCTTGCTGTATTCCTTGCCTTTGTCGAAGGTCAAATCACAGCTTAGCTGGTAGGTAATTTCTTTTTGATTAAACAATACTTTCGATTGGCTTATAGAAATAGCGGTGAAATTTATTATTTCAGTAGAATAGGACGCCAATGACAAATCAGTTTGTTGGTTTAATTCAAGTTCTGAGTTGTCGTTTAGTTTTATATTGCACGCGAGAGATTGCAATATTTTTTCTTTGTAGGAACGGTATTCGATTCGTAAACTCAACTTGTTATTCAATAAATCTAAAGCGTCAATTTTTAGATAGGTTGGCTCTTGTCGTTTATCATAAAAACCATGTGTTTTTTGCCCACAAGCGACCAACAAAAACAATGCCATGAAAATAAATGCTGGGAAAATTTTTGCCGAGAAAAAGCGGGAAATAGCACGAATCCCGCTTTTCTGTAATAGACTTGTTATTTTCGGATAGACTCCCATCAACTGACCTTCTTGGGATCTAAAGCATCCTGCATGGAATCAGAGAACATATTAAAAGCAATCACCAAAACAAACAAAAACACAGATGAGGCCACAAAATTATTGAAGAAACCAGCTTGAATATCCAAGGTTGATTCAGAAATCATCAATCCCCACGACACACCATCTTTCACGCCCATTCCTAAGAAACTCAAAATGACCTCTGATTTAATCGCTGCCACAAATGCAATCGTACCCTGCACCAATAAAATATGTGAAGTGTTGGGCATGATGTGTTTAAAAATAATTTTACTTTCTTTCACACCAATAGAACGAGCCGCCTCAACGAACTCTTGCCCTTTAAGCTTAATCACCTCGCCTCGAATGACACGAGCCGTTCCTGTCCAAAAAGTGGAAACCATGGCTATATGCATCGCAAATGGATTGTCGGTTAAGGCATAAGCCACCGCTGCTACAAAAAGATAAAAAGGAATAGAATCCAAAACACCCATTATCCACAGAATAATAGAATCTGCCCATGTGCCACTAAAAAATCCCGAAACAGAGCCCAAAATCGCACCCAGAATAGTAGAAAAAATCGCCACCACTAAGCCAACTTCAAAGGCCACCTTGGTGCTAAAAATAACCCGATTAAAAACATCCTGCCCAATTTGGTTAGTGCCAAACCAATGCTGAGTTGATGGTGCGGCTTGCAATGCATCACTGGTATTACTCCAATTTTGACCCCAAAACCCAAACCAAACACCCAAAGCAATAATAAAATAGATAACAACAATCAACGCCCCTGTCTTGCCCATGTTATCGCGTTTAAATTTATACCACGCTTTATCCCAAAGCGAATCGCCCTTTTCTAGTTTTGAATAATCAATAACTTCTGTATTCATTGTCATACCTCTTTATTTCAACTCAACGCGTGGATCAAACACACGATAAAGAATATCCGTCAACATTAAAATAACAACGAATAATACAGCTGTTAAACCAACGATAGCTTTTAAAATATTTTGATCTCCCTGCAAAATCGCATCGTAAGTCACTTTGCCCACACCTGGAATACCAAAAAAGTTTTCCAATAATAAACTGCCACTGACAACAACCAGAGGAATAGAAAACATAATTCGTGTAATAATCGGTACCATGGCATTTTTCAACACCCCTTTAAACAACAAAGAAGTCGGCGAATGACCAAACGCTTTGGCAGTTCGCACATGATCTTTAGTCATTTCTTCCACTAAGACCGCCCGATAAAAACGGGTGTTATAGCCTAATGCCACAAAAACAGTGGCAAAGGTCGGTACCGCAACATACTTAAAATATTGCCCCCACATGATGCTCCCAGATTCATCATAAACATCCCAGCCACGCACAGGAAACAAGTTTAAACCATGAGAAGTACTAAAAAATAACTGAAAAACAATAATGACAATCAAAAAGGAAATACTCATGCCCACAACCGAACTGGTCATAATCAATTTATCAATCCATGAGCCTCGCCGATAAGCCGCAAATAATGCCAATGCAATGGCAATAAGATTACCCAAAATAAATCCAGGAATAATAAGGTGCAAAGAAACGGGCATTTTTTCAACTAAAATCGTCGAAACCTTTTTATCCCGAATCTCAGCATGACCAAAATCAAGGGTCACCAATTGTTTTAAATAATTGCCATAACGCACAACAAATGACTGATCATAACCCAACTCGTGACGGATTTCGGTGATTTCTTGTTGGGTTGGGTTTTTGCCTAATTTTTCATAAGTTAAATCGGGTCCAAAATACACCATTAACAAGAAAGCAACAAACGTCACGCCCAAAATTAAGGGAATACCACCAATCAGTTTTCTAATGGCAAATTTTAAAATATCCAACTAATTAACACCTCTTTTAATTTTTAACATCGACATAACGCAAAAAGAACCCACCTAAAATTTCTCTGTCTGGATACATGATGACATCTTTGTGCCACAAATAAATTCTCTTACGGGAAAGACCCGAAAGCACAACGCAGTCGTCAATGACCATTTGGTTGAGTTTTTGGTAGAGTTTTGTCCGTTCGGGAGAAGGTTGCAGAATTTTGGCTTTCTCAAACAACGCATCAAATTCTGGATTTTGGTAATTGAAATTATTCGACCCTGGTGATTTGTTTGGACCATAGAATAATTGCAAAGTATTTTCGGCATCTGGATAATCCAAACCCCATGCCAAGGAAAAATAAGGCGTTTTGCCATTTTTTAATGCCTGATTAAATGTACCAAAACTCGAATAAGGCTTAAACTTAATCTTATTTCTTGGGTAATCAATAGCACCTAGAAATCCTCTGAACTGTTCAAAAAACATACGATTCTTAATACTTCCAGAAGTATGGTACACCAATGTTGGCAGGTTTTCAGGCGTCCAACCCGCATCGGCTAATAGTTTTTTTGCACCCTCAACATCTCGGGTAATCGAACTTTTATCCGCCTTTTCATCAAATTCCATAACAGAAGGTGTAATCACACCAGGAAAAACCGTTCCCAAATTAAAATAGAAAGCCCGATTCCGCTGATCCCAATTAAAACTTTTACGAATAGCACATCGCAATGCTCGTGTCTTGGCATCATGCTTGGCATCGCCAGTGATACCAAAATCAGGATTCGTCATATCAAAACCCGAATAAACAAAACCAGACTCCACCATGAAGGAATGGTGGTAATTATCCAAAATCTTAGGAAATAACCGCAAAGGTTTTTTGCTCATGACGACACTGCTGGATTTTTCATTGGGTACAGTCGTGTACTGAACTTCATTGCCTTTGGTAAAAGAATTCCACCGCGAGGAACTCTCCTTAATAAAGTTGACTTCTACCACATCAACAAAAGGAGGTGATTTGCCATCCAATACTTTAACACCCGTGAACCCGTGTGTGGCTTCATCATAACCTTCAAAGGCTAAATCCAATGGTTCTTGTCTGAATTTTGGGTTTTTCAACAAAATCGCCTTTTCCTGATTAAAACTTTGCAAGGAAAAAGGCCCCGAACCCACGGGGTGCGAACCAAACTCATCGGTATAAAACTCAACGGCCTCATGTGGCACAATGGCGGAAAAACCCATTGCCAAAGTGTAAATCAACTGCGGATAAGGTTTGATTAATTTGATTTGGATGGTGTAATCATCCAATGCCTGCAATCCTTCGATTGTTTGTGAGTAATCTGAACCTTGTTTTTTCCAGTCATCTAAACCAACAATACGATTGGCAAAAAGCCACGAGCCTTGGGATTTGAATTTTTTATCGAAATGGCGCTTAATGGAATACACAAAATCACTGGCGTGCACTTCCCTGCCCTTGTTGTTTGGAAAAATCTCACTGTCTTGAAATTCTATCCCATGTTTCATATGAACCGTATAAGTCAAACCATCTGCACTGACCTCGGGCATCGCTGTTGCCACGTTTGGTTTCATTTCGTAGGGTCTTTTTAGGTATTTGTAAGAATACAAGGTATCAAATACATTTAAAACAATAAAGTTTGAATAAACGGTGGCTGCTCGAACAGGGTCGAAAGTCGTTGGGGCTCCGTCCATTGAATGCTTGTAGACTTTTTTGCCTGAATATTTGCTATTTTCAGTTGTGGCTGATTTGGCATTGTTGTCTGTTTTAGGCTGCGCATCATCAACATCGCCACCTCCACAGCCAACTAAAAAAATA
>CAZQMH010000236.1:0-4335 GCA_964594435.1 uncultured Alcanivoracaceae bacterium | reverse complement strand
TTGTCAATTCCTTATGCACATCAATTGCTTGCACTCTTTATTGCGATTCTATATCAGGATTTGGGATAATCCTGTTTCTTTAGCCTGATTGTAACAGATGTTGAGATGCAATGACAGAATTAGGATTTGGGATTTGGGAAAATAGTGAGTATTGCCACATGAATAAAAAAAACGGTGCAAAAAGAAATTTTCTACTTTTAATATTAACCCTATCAGGATGCACTTCCATGAATATGAACAAAAATAAAACCAAGCACATGACAGATCATAAACCACCCATTGCTAAAAAAGTCACTTATTATCACCAAGAACATGACACGAAGCGTTTGGATTATTACCATTGGTTGCGGGATGATGAACGCAAAGACCCTGAGGTTTTGGCATATTTGCAAGCGGAAAATATCTATACTGATAAGGTATTGGCTCCACAAAAAGAGTTGATTGAGGATTTGTACCAAGAAATTACTGCCAGATTGCCGAAAAAAGAAGTTTCTGTGCCGTATAAAATTGATGATTATTGGTATTATTCCCGTTTTGATGAGGGCAAAGACTATGCGATTTATGCTCGAAAACATCATAAATTACAAGCCCACGAAGAAATTATGGTGGACATGAATCAGCGAGCTAAAGGGAAGAGTTATTTTGCTTCAAATTACCAAGCTATTTCTCCTAACCATGAAATTTTAGGTTTTTCTCAAGATGTGACTGGCAGAAGAAAGTATACCTTGTATTTTAAAAATTTAACAACAGGGGAATATTTTGACGATGTAATTAAAAATACCACCGGCGATATTGTCTGGTTGTTGGATAATCAAACGTTTTTCTATGTAAAAAAACACCCCACAACATTATTGCCCTACAGGGTTTATCGCCATCGTCTGGGGCAAAAAGGTGATGATGTGCTGGTTTATGAAGAAAAAGACACCACTTTTTATACCTCAATAAGTGCCACAACATCGAAAAATTACATTATCCTCAGCCTGACCAGCACCTTGAGTTCGGAAATGCGTATTCTTGATGCTCATCATCCCACGGGTGAGTTTCAGGTATTTTTGCCACGTGAAAAAGAACATGAGTATTATTTGGAAGAACTGGATAATAAATTTTTTGTTATGAGCAATTGGCAGGCTAAGAATTTTCGGATTTTGCAAACGGATTTGGCTCACAGTTCGGATAAAACCAGCTGGAAAGAAGTGATTGCTCATGATGAAAAGACGTTAATCTATTCCATGCAGGCGTTTAAAAATAAGTTGGCAATTGAGCAGCGGCAAAATGGCTTGCGAGAAATTAAATTATTTGATTTAAGCACACATCACAGTAGCACAATTAAGTCCCAAGAAAAGGCTTATAGCATGTGGCTGGATTACAATCCGCAGCAAAACACCGATATTTTACGTTATTCTTATGCGTCGATGACCACTCCTTTTAGTGTTTATGATTACAGTATGCAAACTGGCGAACAGAAATTATTGAAACGTGATGAAGTGGTGGGTGATTTTAATGCCGATAATTACACTTCAAAACGCTTATTTATTGAAGCCAGAGATGGTGCGAAAGTTCCTGTTTCTTTGGTCTATAAAAACAGCAAAACGCCTTTAGATAGGCGACCTTTATTGGTTTATGGCTATGGTTCTTATGGTGCCAGTATTGACCCAACTTTTTCTTATGCTCGCTTGTCTTTGCTTAATCGTGGTTTTGTTTATGCGATTGCCCATATTCGTGGTTCCCAAGCCAAGGGCAAACAATGGTACGAACAGGGTAAGTTGTTAAAAAAGAAAAACACCTTCAATGATTTTATTGATGTTACCAAGGGTTTACTTGATGAAAGAATTGGCGACAAGCAGCATGTTTTTGCCATGGGTGGTTCTGCTGGTGGATTGTTGATGGGAGCGGTGGTCAATTTAGATGCCCAATTGTACAAAGGCGTGATTGCGGCGGTGCCTTTTGTGGATGTGGTTTCGACCATGTTGGATGAAAGCATTCCGCTGACCACTGGTGAATTTGATGAGTGGGGCAACCCTAAAGACAAAAAATATTACGATTACATGCTGTCTTATTCGCCGTATGACAATGTTAGTGCAAAATACTATCCCAATCTGCTGGTGACAACGGGTTTGCATGATTCACAAGTGCAATACTGGGAACCAGCGAAATGGGTGGCAAAACTACGGGATTTAAAGACAGATAATAATATTTTAATCCTGCACACCAATATGGATGCAGGGCATGGTGGTGCCTCAGGTCGTTACCAAGCCTACAAAGAAACGGCGATGGAGTATGCTTTTTTGCTTAAATTGTTGCCTTAAGCTTTGGCTGCATATTGCCCTTTCGATTTTCTAAAGTTTATGGCAACGACTTTGTATTCTGGGCATTTGGCATCGGCATCGTGTTCATCGGATGTGATGTTGTTAATCATGATTTCAGGAAAGTGAAAGGTCGTACTCAAAACACCGGGTCTGACTTCGTTGCTGATTTTGGCTCGAATATCGACTTTACCACGAGCCGAAGAAAGACAAATTAAATCACCTTGAGTGATGTTTTTATCCGCCGCATCTTTGGGGTTGATTAAGACGGTATCTTCGGTCAACAAAGTAACATTTTCGGTGCGGCGTGTCATGGTGCCACAATTGTAGTGTTCTAGTTCACGGTTGGTGGTGAGAATATAGGGGTAGTGTTCGCTGTTTTGGGTGATTTCATTACTTTCCTTAAAGTCATGAAATACAAAACTACCTAATCCTTTTTTGAATGTTTCGCGGTGCAAAATAAGACTTTGCTGACCTGTAGCGTCCACTGGCCATTGTTTGCCGTTTTTGCCTAAGTTGTGCCAACTAACGCCTGCAAAAAATGGCACAATTTGGGCGATTTCTGCCAAAATCCAATCGGGATGGTAGTCTTTTTGCCCAAAACCGAGTCGGTTCATCATATCAATGATGATTTGCCCATCCGCTTTTGTGCCAGACAGTGGTTTGATGACTTGTTGGACTTTTTGGATGCGGCGTTCACCATTGGTAAAGGTGCCATTTTTCTCTAAAAATGAAGTCGCTGGTAAAATAACATCGGCTAATTTGGCCGTTTCGGTCATAAAAAGTTCTTGTACCACCAAGAGATCAAGATTTTTAAGGGCTTGTTTGACTTTTTTGGTATTGGGGTCAGTTTGTACCACATCTTCGCCAATTATCCATAATGCTTTCAATGAGCCAGCAATGGCAGCATCGAACATTTCGGGGATTTTCAAGCCTTTGGCAACAGGCGTTTTTACGCCATAATGTTCGGCATAGAGTTGTTGTGTTGCGGTATCATAGGCAGGCAAGTAACCAGCTCCTTGATGAGGCTGCGCTCCCATGTCTGCCGCTCCTTGTACGTTGTTTTGACCGCGTAAAGGGTTGACGCCGACGCCTTTTTTGCCGATATTACCTGTCATCATGGCGAGTTCGGCAATTTGCATGACCGCAATTGTGCCTTGTGAATGTTCGGTAACGCCCAAACCATGAAAACTCATGGCAGTTTTTGCTTTGGCATAGGCAATGGCTGCTTTTTTTACCAAATTTTTATCGACCCCTGTTAGCTCTTGCAATTTATCAATGTTCAGTTGTAGGATTTGTTGTTGAAATTCGGCAAAACCTTCCGTGCGTTGTTGGATAAAATCTTCATCGACCAAATCTTGTTCAATAATGTAAAATATCATCATATTTAAGATGGCAACATTGGTGCCAGGGCGAGGAGCAAGATGATAAGTGGCGTATCGGGCGATTTGGGTTGTACGAGGGTCAATGACGATAGTGGTGCCAGATTTCATGGCAAATTGTTTTAATTTTGCACCTGTTACAGGGTGTGATTCGGTTGGATTGGCACCAATGACCAAAATACACTCGGTGTGTTTAATGTCTTCAATCGAGTTGGTCGCTGCACCTGTACCAAAGGTGTTTTGCATACCTAAAGCGGTGGGAGAATGGCAAACACGAGCACAGCAGTCAATGTTATTCGTGCCTATCACCGCTCGCATGAGTTTTTGCATGAGGTAGTTTTCTTCGTTGGTGCAACGTGCCGAAGAGATTGCCGCTATGGAATCAGCACAATAATCATCTTGGTTTTGTTTGATTTTTGTGGCAATATAATCATACGCTTCATCCCAAGTGCTTGCTTCCAATTTGCCATTTTTACGCAACAATGGTGTCCGCAAACGATCTTTGTGATTATAAAAGCCAAAGGCGTAACGTCCTTTTAAACACGTATGACCTTGATTGACTTCGGCATCTTTGGCAGCCTGAATGCTGAGAATTTCTTCACCACGGGTGGCTACTTCTAAATTGCAGCCGAAACCACAATAAGTGCAAA
>CAZQMH010000235.1:0-4346 GCA_964594435.1 uncultured Alcanivoracaceae bacterium | reverse complement strand
CAGCAATCCTTTTGTTTTGTCCGGGCAGTTTTGGTTTGGTCACGATTTAAAAAAAATGTGGATAAAAACCGAATTTGAACGCACAGGCGGTGAAACCGAAGAGGCTGAAATTCAAGCACTGTTTAGCAAAGCCATTGCTCCTTATTGGGATATGCAAATGGGTATACGTTCAGATTTAGGTATTGACGCTTTAACCAACAGAAATTGGGCAGTGCTTGGCTTGCAAGGTTTAGCACCTTATTTTTTCGAAATAGATACAGCCTTTTTTATTGGGGAAAATGGCAGAACCGCCCTAAGATTTGAAGCGGAGTATGAGCTGTTATTTACCCAAAAATTAATTTTGACACCAGAAATTGAGGTTAACTTTTATGGCAAAGATGACCCACAAACTCGTGTTGGTTCAGGCTTGTCGGATAGTGAAATAGGGCTAAGACTGCGTTATGAATTTAGACGTAACCTTGCACCTTATATAGGCTTGGTCAAGACAAATACATTTGGTCAAAGTGCAGAATATTTACGCACAGATGGTCAAGCAGTTAGCGATTCACAATTTGTAATCGGAATCAGAGCATGGTTCTAAACACAACAATAAACAGGAGAATAAAACAATGAAAGATCCAGTTTGCGGCATGAATGTCGATAGGCAAGCACAATACAGCAGTCAATTTGATGGTGTTGAATACTATTTTTGCAGTGAAAAATGTTTCAGTAAATTTACCGCAACCCCACAAGCCTTTTTAGAAAAGCCGAAAAGCGATTGTTGTGGTCATTGCGATAGCAGCCCTAAGTCTACTGCTATAACCGAAGAACTCACAGCAGTTGATGCCATCTACACCTGTCCGATGCACCCAGAAATCGAGCAAGTGGGTCAAGGTTCGTGCCCCAAATGCGGCATGGCATTAGAACCCAAAGATATTCCTTTGGCAACTACTGAAACAAAATACACCTGTCCGATGCATCCTGAAATCATTAAGGATGAACCAGGTTCTTGCCCAATTTGTGGTATGGCACTGGAGTCCATGACGGTTGATGTTGAAGAAGACAATCACGAACTAGATGACATGACCAAACGCTTTAAAATCAGTACAATTTTAGCTATTCCCGTGTTTGTTTTAGCTATGATTGCAGACTTGGTGCCGTCGTGGTTGCCAGATGGCTTATCCATGAAAACGGTACAATGGATAGAATTTGTACTGGCAACTCCTGTGGTTTTGTGGGGTGGTTGGCCATTTTTTGTGAAAGCCATTGCTTCCTTCAAAACCATGAATCTCAATATGTTTACCTTGATTGGTATTGGCATAACTGCCGCTTGGGTTTATAGCATGGTAGCCCTGTTGTTTCCGCATTTATTTCCGCAAGATATGCTGCATGAAGGCGTAATTCCCGTCTATTTTGAAGCAGCAGCGGTTATCACTGCTTTGGTTTTGCTAGGGCAAGTGTTAGAACTTCGTGCCCGTTCACAAACCAATGAAGCGATAAAATTACTATTGGGATTAGCGCCCAATACAGCACGAATTATTAAAGACAATGGCGAGGAAGTCGATATTCCCATGGAGCATGTCAAGGTCGGTGATAAATTACGCATCCGACCTGGAGAAAAAGTCCCTGTCGATGGTGTGGTGATTGAAGGTTCTAGCCTGATTGATGAATCCATGGTTACAGGTGAGCCTGTGCCAGTTTCCAAAAAACAAGGCGATAAAGTCATTGGAGCAACAGTCAATGGCACCAGTTCTTTGGTGATGCAAGCGAAAAAAATTGGCTCGGATACCTTGCTTTCTCAAATTGTGCAAATGGTTGCCCAAGCCCAGCGTTCACGAGCTCCAATTCAAAAGATGGCAGATACCGTTTCTGGATTTTTTGTGCCCATTGTTGTGGTTATTGCCCTTGTGGCATTTGCTGCGTGGTATTTTTGGGGGCCTGAACCTCAACTTGCTTATGCCATGGTCAGTTTTGTAGCGGTTTTAATTATTGCTTGTCCATGTGCTTTAGGCTTAGCCACACCTATTTCAATTATGGTTGGAACGGGTCGAGGTGCAACCGAGGGTGTGTTAATCAAAAATGCCGAATCCTTAGAAATTTTGGAAAAAGTCGATACGTTGGTGGTGGATAAAACGGGTACTTTGACTGAAGGAAAGCCTAAACTTACTGAAATTATAGCCGCAGGTGGTTTTGATAGCGAACAAATTCTCAAGTGGGTGGCATCCATAGAAAAGCAAAGCGAACACCCTTTAGCCGAAGCCATTGTTGAAGGTGCTAAAGAACAAAATATCGCAACAATTGAAATAGCAGATTTTCAATCAGTTACTGGCAAAGGCGTGACGGCGATTGTTGATGGCAAACAAATGGCTATCGGCAATACCAAAATGATGAAACAAGCTGGTACGCAAATCACCGACTTCTTTCATCAAGCCGACAAACTACGCGAACAAGGACAAACCGTGATGTTATTTGCTGTTGATGAAAAACCAGCAGGACTTATTTGTGTTGCTGATCCAATAAAAAAATCCACCCCCAATGCCATTGCACAACTGCATAAACAAGGATTAACCGTAGTCATGCTCACAGGCGATAACGCCAAAACTGCACAATCTGTTGCCAGCCAATTGAATATTGATCGCGTCGAAGCCGATGTGATGCCCGATCAAAAAGCAGCCATTGTTAAGCAATTACAAGCCGATGGTAAAATTGTTGCCATGGCTGGTGATGGCATCAATGATGCACCTGCTTTGGCTCAATCCCAAGTTGGAATAGCTATGGGAACAGGCACCGATGTGGCAATGGAAAGTGCGGGCGTGACTTTGGTCAAAGGTGATTTGCGTGGCATTGTCAAAGCCATTGGCCTAAGTCGTGCAACCATGAAAAACATCAGGCAAAATCTCTTTTTTGCCTTTATTTACAATGCCGTTGGTGTGCCCATCGCCGCTGGTATTCTTTACCCATTCTTTGGTGTCTTACTTTCACCCATGATAGCCGCTGCTGCCATGAGCTTCAGTTCTGTCTCGGTGATAGTCAATGCACTTCGATTAAAAAAAGCGAAAATTACATCGTGAAATATTTATATTTAATTAACACTTTAAACTATAGGAAAAAACTATGAAAAACTTTAAAACATTATTAATAACAACGGCAGTTGCCTTGACATTTAACGCCAATGCACATGATCCAAGTATGCACGCCAAAAAAGCCGCCAAACTTGATTGTTCAGGCTATGAAAAAATGGTAGCCAGTGGCACGAAGATGGATATGTCCGATCCTGTCATGCTGGCTATGATGAAAAAATGCAAAAACAAGACAGCCGAACATGATAACGCCGATGGTCATCATGATACCGAAAAAGCAGGCGGCAAATGCGGTGACATGAGTGACGGTCATCATGATGCTGATGCCAAGACGGGAGACTCTAAATGCGGCAACATGAGCGATGGTCATCATGACAAAAAAGAAATGAAGTGCGGCGATATGAGCGATGGGCACCACGACAAAAAATCTGATAAGAAGTGCGGTGATATGAAAGCCTCTGGCGATGATAAAAAAGGTGAGATGAAATGCGGTAACATGGATTCTAGTACTAAAGGTTCTGATTCTAAATGCGGTAATTAATCACGACTTAGTTGTCATTCTCACTTTTATGAGAATGACAACTACTTTCTCAAACCAACAGAGGGCAAACTATGAAAACAATTAAAATACTAATGCTTTTGGGCATACTTGGTATTATCGTCGCAGCAGGAGTGATTTATTCGGGTGTTTATCCCATCGGTGCAGATGTGCCACACAACAAATTCACTTATTGGATTTTAGAACAAGCCAGAGAACGCTCAATAAGTCGCGCATCTGCTGACATATCGGTTCCAGATTTAAGCTCTGCTGACATGCTATTATCAGGTGGAGCAGATTACAATGACATGTGTTCGTCTTGTCATTTAAAACCAGGACAAAACGAAAGTGACATGACCATTGGGCTGTATCCAAAACCACCCAACCTATCCTTAGCAGAACATGAGGAGGAACATGGTGATGACGATGATGAAACAACCGAGGCACAAAAAATGTTTTGGACCATCAAACATGGCATCAAAGCATCGGGTATGCCTGCTTGGGGTAAAACCCATGATGATGATCGTATTTGGGCAATGGTGGCATTTATCAAAAAAATGCCAAAATTAACCGAAGATCAGTACCAAATATTAACCAGTAGAGAATAAGTTTTAAACTCGGTTATCAGGAAAGCATTCAAAAATAGAAGAGTATTTCCACATGATGAATTGGCATTAAAGACCATTTTCTTAGCTGCTGAACACGCCAGTAAAAAATGGACTATGCCAATTCAAAATTGGAAGCTCGCT
>CAZQMH010000234.1:0-4405 GCA_964594435.1 uncultured Alcanivoracaceae bacterium | reverse complement strand
TCTAACAACTTAACTACTTATTCTATGGTAAGAGCAAATTTAGTTGTGCTATTTTTAAGTGTTTTTATTTACCATAAATTTTAATTATTATTAAGGTTAAAAGTTTTAGTGAAGCCAAACTAATTATCTTATGTTAAATTACAACAGACTAAATTGTTTTAAATCTACCAAATGCAACCGCCTAATATTTTTAAAACTCTCAACTCTAATGATCTGTAATTTAACATAATATATATTATACGCATATATAGGTTTTGGGATATAGTTACCTGACAAAACAATGACATAAAAAATTTAGTAAGAATGATAACTTTGTATAAACTCAGTTAAAATCGTTTTAAAATCTTGTGCTGCTTTATTGGCATATTTGAGGGTTTGTTGATGAGATAGTTCTTCATCATCCATGCCTGCCGCATAATTGGTGATAACCGATAAGGCTAAGACTTTCATTTCTAATTGCCGTGCAATTATTGTTTCAGGCACGGTTGACATTCCGGCAGCATTGGCACCAAGTATTTTTATCGCTTTTATTTCAGCTGGTGTTTCAAATTGTGGCCCACACATCCATGCGTAGACACCTTTGCTCAGTTTGATAGATGCACCTTCAGCAATAGCATGAATTTTTTGACGAATTTTTTTATCATAAGCATTGACCATATTGACAAAACGATTATTGTCCGTTTCTTTAAATAATGGTGAAACTCCAGTAAAATTAATGTAATCGTTAATGACCATAACACTGCCAGGGCCTGCATTTGTATCTAAAGAACCCGCTGCATTGGTAAGAATAACAATTTCGCATCCTAAATCTTTGCAGCATTGTAGCGGTATTTTCATGGCATCAACTTGACCATTTTCATAATAATGAACCCTGCCCTGCATGGCAATGATTGAGACATCACCGACTTGCCCTAAAATTAATTTTCCAGCATGACCACCAACACCAGAAAGTGGAAAACCTTGTAACTCTTGATAAGGAATTTCGGCTATTTTTTCAATAGAATCTGCAAACTCTCCTAATCCAGAGCCTAAGACTAATGCAATTTTTGGTGCAAAATCAGGTAATAAGTTTTTTATTGTTTTTGTGCAATTCATGCTTGGATTAAGTTCGGGTGCGATAATTTGGGGCTTCTTTGGTGATATTTACATCATGAACATGACTTTCAGACATGCCTGCATTGGTAATTTTAACCATTTGCGGCTTAGTTTTCATTTGCTCAATATTCGCACAACCGACATAACCCATGGATGCTTTCAAGCCACCCATCAGTTGATGCACGACTGGGGCTAAAGCACCTTTAAAAGCGACCCGACCTTCTATGCCTTCGGGCACCAGTTTTTCAGCATCAACATCATCTTGAAAATAACGGTCTTTTGAGCCCAAATCCATCGCTCCTAAAGAACCCATGCCACGATAAGATTTATAGGTTCTTCCTTGGTACAGTTCAACTTCTCCAGGTGCTTCTTGGGTTCCGGCAAATAAACCACCTGCCATTATGACGCTGGCACCAGCAGCAACCGCCTTTGCAACATCACCAGAATAGCGAATTCCGCCATCGGCAATTAATGGAATATTTGTGTTTTTCAAGGCTCGGGCAACATTATTTATTGCGGTAATTTGCGGCACACCAACACCCGCAACAATACGTGTGGTGCAGATCGAACCAGGACCAACCCCTACTTTAACACAGTCAGCACCCGCCTCGACCAAAGCAAGAGCGGCATCGCCGGTGGTAATATTGCCAGCAATTATTTGCACATCTTTAAAATTATCCCGTACCCATTTGACTCTGTCTAAAACGCCTTGAGAATGCCCATGTGCCGTATCAACCACTAACACATCTACACCCGCATCAACCAAAGCAGCACAACGAGCCTGCGTGTCACCACCGGCACCAACTGCGGCAGCAACGACCAATTGTTCCTGCGAATCTTTGACGGCATTGGGAAAATCTTTGGATTTTTGCATGTCTTTAACGGTAATAAGACCTTTGAGTTGAAAAGCATCATTCACAACCAAGACTTTCTCTATGCGATGGGTGTGCAATAACTGTTTGACCTCTTCGCTCTGGGCCCCTTCTTTAACCGTCACCAGCTTATCCTTGCGTGTCATGATATTATAAACGGGATCAGTCAAAATTCTCTCAAAACGTAAATCCCGACTGGTAACAATACCAAGCAAACCTGTTTCATCAACTACAGGCACACCAGAAATGCGATTTTTCTTTGTTATTTCAAGCACTTTTGCAATACTTGTATCGGGCGTGACGGTAATTGGGTCTTTGATAACGCCTGCTTCGTGTTTTTTGACTTTAGCAACTTCTTGGGCTTGTTGGGCAATGCTGAGATTTTTATGAATGACGCCTATGCCACCCAGTTGTGCCATTGCTATTGCCATTCTTGATTCTGTTACGGTATCCATTGCTGCCGAAATAAGAGGTATATTCAGTTTTATTTTGGCGGTGAGTTGGCTAGATAAGTCGACATCCTTTGGTAAAATGTTAGAATAGGCAGGAACCAATAAAACATCATCAAAAGTAAGAGCATCCGATAGAATACGCATAAGAAAATCTCCGAATTTAAAAATTCGCCGCATTCTAACATATTGCCAACAACACGAGTGAAAATAGATGCAAAATAATAGCGGAAAAACCCCTGAACATGCCCTCTCGCCCAGTCAAATCAATAAATTGGCACGCACAACCATCGAAAATCATATAGGAGCGGTATGGATACAAGGCGAAGTGGGTGATTTATACAAAGCGGCCTCAGGTCATGCTTATTTTTCACTTAAAGATGGAAAATCATCGGTAAAATGCACTTTTTTCAAACACTACAACTATGCCAAAGTCGAACTTGCAAATGGCGACAATCTTTTAGTTTTTGGGCAAGCTACTTTATACGAAGAACGCAGTACATTCCAGATAAAGGTCGAACGCTTGGAAAAGTCAGGGACAGGTGCAATGGCACAAGCCTTTGCACAATTAAAGGTCAAGCTAGAAGCAATGGGTTATTTTGATGCCGAAAAAAAGCAGAACTTACCCCAAAACATAAATTCTTTAGCGATAGTCACCTCTAAACACTCCGCTGCCATCACCGATGTATTAAATGTTATTAAACGCAGAAATCCATTGTTAAACATTAAAATCTACCATGCCAGTGTTCAGGGTGAGCAAGCCATTGAGGAAATCATTGATGCCCTACTTCTTGCTGACATTAATCAGCACGATGTAATTTTATTGACCCGCGGAGGCGGCAGTGAAGAAGATTTGTGGACTTTTAATGATGTTTCCATCGCCCAAACATTATTCAATTTACAAACTCCCTGTGTCTCGGCAATTGGTCACGAGCGAGACAGTGTTATTTCAGATTTAGTAGCTGATGTTTGTGCCATAACGCCAAGTGCGGCAGCAGAATTATTAACCCCTGATATTTCTCAACTTAAATTACGACTGAGCCATGATATGCGCTTGTTGCAGGATTTAATCACACGTCAAATGGACAAACTGAACCAAAAAGTCGATAATAATTACCATCTTTTGGAAAAATTTCACCCGCACAACAGAATAAAAATGGAATACCAACAAGTATTAGGTCACTACCAAAAACTCAAACAAACCATGCAACAAAAAATACAAAATTTAACCAATCACAACAACTTACAAAAACAATATTTCAAACAATACCATTTTCCAACAATACCCCAGAAAACAAAAGTTGAAACACTCAATAATAAAATGATGCAACAACTCAAACAACTATTCAAGCAGAAACACCAAAAGCTAGAAACCCTAAGCCAACAACTCAACACACTGAGTCCATTATCAACAATATCAAGAGGTTATAGCATAACATTAAAGAAGAATAGTGGCAAAATAATCCGCTCAACCACGCAGGCAAAAACAGGAGAAATCATTGCAACAAAGTTAATTGACGGCGAAATATATTCAAAAATCATCTGACTTTTCAAAAGGATTTCACAAATTCTTTTCAATAAATAAACGTAACCTATGATTTTATGGTATCATTTTGCCTATGCAAGTTACTGAAAGAATAAAAATGTTGAAAAAAGTGTTGTGTGGCTTCTGTTTAGTATTAAGTGCCAATAGGGCAACAGCCCTGCCCGATATTGCCAGTTTTAATGATTGTGCCGACATCATCTTTCATTCTGGTTTTGGCAATGATTCCCAACCCAGCAATGGCGTTGGCGGCAATTTTCCAGGAAGTTTCACCCGCACGGTCTTTTCTCAAGGTCAAAACCGAAACTATTATGTCTCAATCCCTCCAAACTATGATCCACTTGTTGCCACACCTTTGATGATTGCGTGGCATGGTGCCGGCGGTGCGGGTTCGGCTCCAGCGGCGGCACAATCCATGCGCAATTATTGGAAACCTACAGCCGATG
>CAZQMH010000233.1:0-4410 GCA_964594435.1 uncultured Alcanivoracaceae bacterium | reverse complement strand
CACCTATGTTTACAACAGAGCCTGCAATCGATTGACTCTTTCGTTTTCTATTGGGGGTTAGGTTTAAGATTTATCTGTTAGTGCTTTTGTATCCTCTGCATTAACCACGGCTTTGGCTTTATCTGCAACCAAGGCTTCGCGTAGCTTGGCTTCTGTTTCTGCCAGTTCTGCCACCGCTTTTTTGCGCATGATTTTGCCTTCTTCAGAAATTCTCAAACTGTCTTCGATGGTTTCTATCAGAGTTTGATTGGCTTGTTTGATGGTTTCTAGGTCATAGATGCCACGTTCCATTTGTTCGCGTACCGTTTTGTTGGCAATCTTGAGGTTTTCGGCGTTGCTTTTGAGCAGTTCGTTGGTTAAATCACTGGCATCTTTTAAGGTGTCGGCGGCATCTTTGGAGCGAAAAATGGTGACCGTTTGTGCCAATTGTTGACGCCACAATGGAATGGTATTTGCCAAGGTGGAGTTTATTTTATTAATCAAACCTTTGTCATTTTCTTGTACCAAACGAATACTTGGCAAGCTTTGCAAGGTCACTTGGCGGGTTAAACGCAAATCGTGAACGCGGCGTTCCAAATCATCACGTGACGCTTTTAAATCACGTAACTCTTGAGCTTTGAGCATATCATCTGTCTGGGCAGCTTCTTCTTTTAAGGCAGGAATTTCTTTATCGTCAACTTGGCGTAATTTTTCTTCGCCAGCATTGATGTAGTTTTCTAGAGTATGAAAATAATCTAAATTTGCGGTGTAAAGTCTGTCGAGGCTGGTTATGTCTTTTAGTAAAGTCACCTTGTGGTCTTCGAGCTTGTCGGTGATTTTTTCTATTTGCCCTCTGACATCTTCGTATTTCTGTAAAAATTTAGCTAGTGGTTTGGCTTTACCAAACAAACGGGCAAAGAAACCAGGTTTTTTATTGGGGTCAAGCTCATCAATATCAAAACCTCGAATGGTTGCCACCATTTCATTTAAGGCTTCTCCTGTGGAACCCAGTTCTTTATTTTTTACACCATCGAGCATTTTGTCGGAAATTTCAGTCACGCTTTCTTGGGCTTTGGAGCCAAAAAAGATGATGGAGTTGCTGTCGTGCATATCAATTTCAGCAATTAATTTATCAATCTCTGCTTTTTCTGATTCATCGACTTCATTATATGGAACGAGGTTGTTTTTGATTCCTGGCACGATTTCATCGCCCATTCGTGTGGTTTGCTCAATTTCTATTTCTGTTTCAACTTTTACATCTGTCATAATTTTTACCTTTTTATTTGATACCTTGTTTCTTTAATAATGTATTGAGGACTTCGATATCCACATCCAAATCAAATACATCGCTTGAGATTAATTTTTCCTGTTGTTCAATAAAGACTTTTTCGATATTGCCCAACACATCGGTGAAATTTTGTTCCAGTTCTTTGTTGTCCGCATCCTTATGCGTATCGGCAAAGCGTTGCACAACGCTTTCTGCACCCGTTAAATAGGTTCTTAAAAAGCGTCGAGCTTTAGTAATTTTTTTAGGGTTATCTGCTAATATTGTCAACACTTTTCGGGCATTTTCGGTAATGCTATCTATTTGCTTGGAGAGATCTTGTTTGGCAATTTTTTTATTGGCATTTTCGATATTTATAACCAATGTTTCACTTTCTTGTAATATTTCTAATGCTTTTTCTGAATCATTGATGTCTGCAAAACTCATATTTTTATTTTTAATGGGATCCAGTCCGTACCACATCCAACAGCCAACCATCGCTGCCACACCAAAACCAATGCCCGCAAACAAATTGTATTGCAACAACAGCCATGATGTCACCAATGACGAGGCTCCCAGCAGCAAAGAGGCAAGAAACATCATCGGAAACGGCGTGTGCTGCGGGTATTTTCGAGCATAATACAGATGCTTGTTTTTAATGCCAATACTCATCCAAAGTGCCGATACCACGATGGCCACAGCTGCTGCCGAAACCAGTAGCAGTTGAAAAGTTTCGCCTTTTATAAGTTTAGAAATCACACTAAAAATATAAGGAATTGAGAAAAGATAGAGTAACCATGCACTATTGGTGGTGAAATCTTGTGGTTCTTTTTGTCTGTAATTTACTGCCATCAGATTAATTGCACACCCAAATAAAGTACCGAGAAAGTCAGCAGTAAAAATCCACTGAATCGTTTAACAAAATCTTGCATATTTTTAAACCTTCCTAAATTTCAAAATTAATAATCGTATTCGCATCAGAAAAATCCGCACTGCCTAAGGCAATTTTTCCTTTGCCTAACAGAATCGTTTTATCACGATGCAACCGCAAAGAATTTCCACCCATTTCCAACCACGTGCCATTGGTGCTTTGGTCAACAATTCTAAAGTTACCATCAGAAAACTGAATTTCTGCATGCAAACGTGAAGCCATTGGTGCTAATATTTGAATATCGCACTCCTCGCCTCGACCAATCACTTTGGTGGGGGAATTTTCGGTCATGGTAACTTGGCGACCATTGATGTCCAGTACCATTTTAAAATTGCTATCGGGCAAGGTTAAATCAAGAGCAGAAGACACACGGGTGACTTGTGAATCATCTTTGTGCCAAAATATTTCAATAATCTTAACTGACAAGAGCTTGCCCTTGATTTTGGTTTTGCCTAAGCTTCGGTAACGCACCATTGCCTCTGCTGGTGCTTTGAATGTAGATGAATTGGTTATAATTTGTCCTTTTTTGGCAAAACTTGCCATGCGAGCCGCAACATTAACCGTATCGCCATAAACATCGCCAGCTTCTTCAATAACCTTACCATGATGAAATCCAATCCGAATACCGATGGGATGTGTGCCTAATACAAAATTTCCACTGACGCTCATCTGCATACCGATGGCAGCTTGCATGGCATCTTTTGTGGTTGGAAAGGTGCACATTATTTCGTCGCCAATGGTTTTAATCAAAACACCATCGTATTTTTTAGAAACTTCTACCAAAGTATTTAGAACAGTAGCAATTGCACTACGAGCTTGGTCATCGCCATATTTTTCAAATAAGGCGGTGCTTTGCGCAATGTCTGCAAATAATACTGCTAATTCAGTCATTTATTCTTTATTCCTATTCATGTTTTTTACTAATTCAGTTAATTTTGCCACAATGCCATCCACATTTGGCAAGACCAAAGCCGAGGCGTCACCTAAAGGCGTAAAACAGTCTATGCCAACAATTCGACTGATAAAAGGTGGTTGCAAATTGTTCTCAACAATCGCCGAAATCACGCCTTCACCAACCGACGCCGACTCACGACCTTCATCAACCAGCAAAATTGTATCAAATTTTTGGGCTAATTGACAGATGCTTTTCTTATTTAATGGTTGCAACCATCGTAAATCCATCACCGCAACGCTTTGTTTGTGTTGTTTATTAAAATGATGAACCGCTTCTAAACTCATCGAAACACCGTTACCATACGTGATAATTAAAATATCTTCAGCATTTTTATTGTAAACTTTTGTTTCACCTATGGCGATAAATTCATCGCTGGCAGGATAGTCAAAGCACCATTTGTTATCACCTGCTGTGTACAAATCTTTTTTCATGTACAAAGCAATGGGTTCTAATATTACCGCAACACGTTTATCAACATGCGCCAATGCCATCAAACTCCGCATCATTTTAACCGCATCATCACCTCGTGCTGGACAAGCCACAATCAAACCCGGAATATCACGCAGTGCGGTCATTGAATTGTCGTTATGAAAATGCCCGCCAAAACCTTTTTGATAGCCCAAACCTGGAATTCTAACCACCATTGGGTTGGCAAATTGATTGTTGGAGAAAAATTGCAAACTGGCTGCCTCGCCTCGTATTTGGTCACAAGCATTATGAAAATACGCTAAGTACTGAATTTCAGGGATAGGTATCATGCCCATATTGGCATAACCTTGAGCTAATCCAAGTATGGTTTGTTCATCCAACAAGGTATTGAACACTCTTTTGGGTGAGAATTTTTTATATAAATTCTTGGTTAGGGTGTAAACTCCGCCTTTTTGGGCGACATCTTCGCCGAAAATCAATGCATTGTCGTATTTGAGCATAATATCCATTAGCCCTTTATTTATCAAAACAGCCATGTGTTTTTTGCCTTGATTTTCAGGCAGCAGTTTTTCATTGCCAAAAAGTTGCAGGCGTTTGTCTTGTGCCACTTTTTTAGCCGCCTGTTGCTCGACCAACGGCGATGAAAAAGGAGCCAATGGACGCAGCACTTCATCGCAATCTGTTATTCGTTCTTGCAAATCAGCCTTGTTGGCGGAATCCATGCATCGCTCACGCATCTGTTCATACAAATCAAGAATTTCTTTAGCCGAAAGCACACCTGCATCAACCGCGATTTTAGCTGATTTTAATAACGGGTCTTTGGCTTCTTCGGCAACAAGTTCATCAATATTG
>CAZQMH010000232.1:0-4455 GCA_964594435.1 uncultured Alcanivoracaceae bacterium | reverse complement strand
CACTCGATTTTTGTAATTTCAGGTATTTATAAACACTTTGAAAATTATGTGTGCTGAATTCTAGAAATTATGATATTTAAGTAATCTAGAAGAATGTCTACGTAAATGTCATCCACTCATTTTTTATAGACATTCAATGGGGATTTTAATTTTTTTTCCACGCCTGAAGTCAAGTGTTTTATTGCATAAATCTCAATTAATTTTAGGCTTTTGATTGCGTAAATTCTTAGGCTGGTAACAATAAAAATCACCAATTTTTTAGAAATAACGATTGTTGCTTATGGTGACTCATATAAACCTTTATTCGCAGGATTAATAACTTATTGTTGTGTTTTAGTTGGTACGCCCATGGAAATTGGTGTAAATTTATCACTCAAGCCCAAATTGTGTGAATAATAGGCACTGAGGAAAATTGTAGATTTTAACAACTTATAATTTACAAAGGTAATGACTGTTATATAATGAATGAATTTATTTAACAAGGTTTTAACTCAATGTCCGAAGAAAATCATTTAATTACCGAAAGACGCCAAAAACTGCAAGCCATCCGTGATGAACAAGGCATTGCTTTTCCAAATGATTTCAGGAGAACGCATTTCTCTGATGAATTGCATACAAAATACGATGGTATCAACAAGGAAGACCTGGACCCCCAAGCGATTGAAGTGGCGGTGGTTGGACGTATGATGAGTAAGCGAGAATTTGGCAAAGGTGGCTTTGCTGTCATTAAAGACGTGACGGGTTCCATCCAACTCTTTGTGCAATTAAATGGCGTGGGAGAGGAAAGTTTCAATGCATTCAAATCATGGGATTTAGGCGATATTGTTGCGGCAAAAGGTGTCATGTTCAAAACCAAAACCAACGAACTGTCGGTTAAAGCCAAAGAAATTCGACTCATAACCAAATCATTACGCCCATTGCCCGATAAATTTCATGGGCTCAGTGACCAAGAAACACGTTATCGCCAGCGTTATGTTGATTTGATAATGAATCAACAAAGCTGTGAAACGTTTAAAATTCGTTCCAAAATCATTGCCCATATTCGTCATTTCATGGAAAACAAGGACTTTTTGGAAGTGGAAACACCCATGATGCACATCATTCCTGGTGGTGCGGCAGCCAAACCTTTTACCACCCATCATAATGCTTTGGATTTACCGCTTTATCTGCGTATTGCCCCTGAATTGTTCCTAAAACGTTTGGTGGTTGGCGGTTTTGAAAAAGTCTATGAAATCAACCGTAATTTTCGCAATGAAGGCGTGTCAACCAAGCACAATCCTGAATTTACCATGATGGAATTTTATTGGGCTTATGCGGATTATAATGAGTTGATGGATTTAACTGAAGAATTGTTCAAGCAATTGGCAGAAATTTCTACTGGTAGTTCTTTAGTCAAATACCAAGATTATGCATTAAATTTTGGGCAGGCATTTGAACGCATTAGCATGAAGGATGTGGTTAAAAAATACAACCCAGAAATATCAGAACACGATTGTGAAAGTCGAGATGCTTTAGCCAAGCATTGTGAACGACTCGAAATTCACACCGAAGATAACTGGGGTCAGGGTAAGTTATTAACCGAGATTTTTGATGCCACAGCAGAACATAAATTAATACAACCCACTTTTATAATAGAATACCCAACTGAGATTTCACCCCTGTCTCGCCGCAATGATAACAACCCAAATTACACCGATAGATTTGAATTATTTATTGCTGGCAACGAAATTGCTAATGGTTTTTCCGAATTAAATGACCCAGAAGACCAGCAACAACGTTTTAAAGAACAAGTCGCCAATATGGAGGCAGGTGATGATGAAGCCATGCACTTTGACGCCGATTATATCCGTGCCTTAGAATACGGTATGCCGCCAACGGCAGGTGAAGGGATAGGAATTGATAGATTGGTGATGTTGTTCACAAATTCCGCCTCTATTCGTGATGTATTATTGTTCCCTTATATGCGTCCAGAAGTATAAAGAGTAAATATTATGACAATTGATAGTAAAATACGTTATGCACGAAAGCCAATATCTTGCACTTGTTTATTGGTCAAAAAAGACAAATCCTTAATCATGGAAGTAAAAAATATTTCCGCCTCAGGCATTTTGCTGGGCTATGATGAAAACAATGAAATCGTCTTGAAAATTGGCGATTACTGCATATTGGACATCATCATAAATGAAGACTTTAACCTCAATGTCGAAGCACAAGCCACACGCATAACCGATGAAGGCATCGCCTTTCGTTTTATAAAAATTCCTGAGGAAAAACAAATTCCTTTGTGGGAATTACTCGGCGAACATGTCGATAAGATAGAAAAATAAGTTTTGTTAACATTATCTGAAAGTCTGAGCTTTTTGTTGGCATCAGCAATCTTGGCAATTACGCCAGGTCCAGACATCATATTTGTGCTGGTCACCAGTTTATCGCAAGGTTTTAAAACGGCTTTTAAGTTTGTTTTAGGTTTGGCTACCGGTATTGTTTTACACACTTTTTTAATTGTATTAGGCATTTCAACCCTTATTTCACAATCACAATACGGCTTAACTATCTTGAAAGTATTTGCAGTAATTTATTTGCTCTACCTTGCCTATTTAACCTTTATTCATCGCCATGATGCCATCAACCTGAAACAAGAAAACAAAAGCCACAACTATTACCTGCGTGGTTTTATCATGAATATTAGCAACCCAAAAGTTTTGCTGTTTTTTCTGGCATTTTTACCACAATTTGCCAATCTCCAGCAAGCTGGCTATCAATTGCGGCTCCTGTCACTTGGAATAATATTTATTTTTATAACCTTAATGGTGTTTTCTGGCATCGCATGGATGGCGGCTGCAGGAGGCAAAAAATTCATGCAAAACCCTAAATACACACTTATAATAAATTATTTAGCGATAACCGTTTTTATCATTATCAGCATACTTCTTGTTATTCGTTAATTTCAAGCTTTGAGTATGAAATTTTTAGGCACTAATTAGCTGTTAAATCAACACTTATAGATGACATCACAATCGGTGTCGAACGACCATTCTGTTGCCACTGCTCATACATAAATCTTCCGCGGGTTTTATTGGCTGGTCCTTCATTCCAGTTTCGGTTGCACATACTGTTTTCTGAAGCGATATTATTGTCACTAGCAGTATCTTTTAAAAACTCAACATATTCCTTTGAAGTAGTTTGGTATAATAGTTTAGCTGTTATCGTTAGTGGCATTTGTAGGCTAGCATTTGGTATAAATTGATAATGACTTATGTCAAAATTAACCAGATTTTGATTGCTGCCTTGAGTTGGGTATGTGATACCAACGGGTTGAATCAAAACATTGTTACCTCCTGAAAAGCCAAGTGGAGGAATGCGGTTATCCTTGGCAATACAATTATTAAGCACAAAATGGAACACTTCTTTACCGTTATTGCTAATTTCACAACTGTGTTGGGTTGAATTATAAATTCCTTGTTGACTTTCATACACTTTAATTTGAGCATCTTGGTTGAGTACACCTGTGAGATTATTGTAGTTACCACTTTCAAATACAAGATTGTCATTGGCATCGGTAATGGATATATTAAGCCACATACGTCGACCTTCCGGATAGCCTGTAGGCAATTTGTGCCCAGTTAAATTTGTAACCTTTACATCAAAGTTAGTAGATTGATTGGTGACACTGGTATTAATAATTTCTATGGTGGCACTGTGGTTTTGCAACATGTCTAATGCATAGCCTATGGTTTGGTCATAAGCATTGCTTCTATTCGGGATAAGCGTGTTGCCATATAAATTTTTCAGAACTTCAGGCATCCAACTGTTGCCTCCTGCAAATTGATGAATACGCAGTTCTCCTGCTCGTGAGCCTTGCGGCTTATCAGTACATGCTCGTGCTTGTGGAGATTGACTCAAGGGCATGTGACAGGATTGACAGGTTTGACCTGTAGTTAATCTTGGCAGTGTCGTTATATCATTGTCTGCAAAGGAATTTTTGAAAATCAAGTTAGCAAACAAACTGTTTTGCCACTCTGTAAAAGTTTGTTCAATTGGCATCGCTTGTTGCGTGTCATTACCTTGAGAATCGATAAGCGTTTTAGCAAATCCTGTACTGGTTTCTGGAGAATTGACATTATGACAACTCCCACAAAAGTCAGCAGACTTTATGAAGGTTGAGTATTGCCAAGGATGTGGAGCAATATCACTCTGGGCAGTACCTTGAGGGTAGTTATACGGTCCTTTTCTACATGGAGATGCAGGATTAGTGACGCCTCCATTAGCACAACTTTCATCATCAACCCAGATAATACCATCACGTTTGACTTGGGCTTGCCCTAATGGTCCTGTTTCATTTTGCCTATGACAGAAATGACAAGTTACACCAGAATAATCATTGGTAACAGTATCTGCTTGGCTTAATGAACCTGATAATTGGCAACCATTAGCACCATTAATTGTTGGGTTGTT
>CAZQMH010000231.1:653-4465 GCA_964594435.1 uncultured Alcanivoracaceae bacterium | reverse complement strand
TATGCAACGCAAAGGAGGAACACCAGATCCAACTAGTTTACAATTTAAAATAAATCCATTAATTTTGTTTGAGGATAAAGCTGTTGGGTAAAATTAGATTTATAGATTTATTTGCTGGAATTGGCGGTTTTCATCAGGCTATGAAAGCTTTTAATGGAGAGTGTGTGTTTGCCTCTGAATGGGATAAATCCGCAGCACAGACATATTTTGAAAATTATGGTATTTTGCCAGAAGGTGATATTTTCGGAATTGCATCGGCAAAAATTCCACAACATGATTTTTTATGTGCGGGTTTCCCATGCCAAGCTTTTTCTGTATCGGGTAAGTAAAAAGGTTTTGCAGATACAAGAGGCACTTTATTTTTTGAAATTGCTCGCATTGTAAAATACCATCGACCTAAAGTCCTGTTGTTAGAAAATGTAAGAAATTTTGAACGCCATGACAAAGGGAAAACCTTGCAAACTGTTGTTGGGATTTTACGCAAATTAGACTACCGCGTATTTCATAAAGTTCTTAACGCAAGCGAGTATGGTTTACCGCAAAATAGAGCCCGTATTTTTATTGTTTGTTTGCACAAAAATACAAGCGTGCTGAATTTCAGCTTTCCACAACCTTCAAAGCAAATATGTAGCTTGCAGGATATACTTGAGTACAAGCCAAAAGATGCAAAAATAATAAATCGACCTGATATATTTATGACTAAATCATTTAGTCCAGAAAAAGATATATTCGGCACTATAAAGCTACCAAATCGCCCAATACAGGTCGGATATGTGAACAAAGGTGGGCAAGGCGAAAGAATTTATAGCCCCTTCGGTCATGCGATTACGCTTTCTGCATACGGTGGTGGAGCGGGTGCGAAGACGGGACTTTATCTTATTGACGGTGAGATCAGGAAATTAAGTCCCAGAGAATGTGCTCGATTGCAAGGTTTTCCCGATTCATTTAAAATTGTATCATCCTTAACCCAAAGTTATAAGCAATTTGGCAACAGTGTTGCAGTTAATGTTCTAAAGGCGATTATTGCTAATATATTTGCAACGGGTGTGTTTACTGATAAAGGTAGCCAGATTGTATCCGAATTATCTAAGCTATCGTCACATCATTAGACTAAATAACTCGGGTTTGTCATTGAGATAGTCACTGAAAAAACCTTTTTCCTGCATGCGTTTGACTAAGGGTTTGAAGTCTTGTGCGTTTTTGAGTTCGATGCCGATGATAGCTGGTCCGTGGGCTCGGTTGTGCTTTTTGTGGTATTGAAAGTAGGTTATATCATCTTGTGGACCTAAGACTTCGGCGACAAATTCTTTGAGCGCTCCTGCCCGTTGTGGGAATCTTACCATGAAATAATGCTTGAAACCGCCATAAAGTAGGGCTTTTTCACGGATTTCTTCGATGCGGGTGATGTCGTTGTTGCTGCCGCTTAAAATACAAACCACATTTTTGCCTTTAATTTTAGCGGCATATTGTTCCAAACCTGATAGGGCTAATGCACCAGCGGGTTCTACCACTATTGCATCTTTGTTGTAGAGGTTGAGGATGGTTTGGCAAATTAGACCATCGGCAACGGTGATTAAATCATCTATTTTATCACGGCAAATAGCATAGGTGAGTTTACCAACTTGTTGCACCGCAGCACCATCGACAAAACTGTCAATTTTATCCAGTTTTATGTTCTTATCCGCTTGGAATGCTGCTTGCATTGAGGCGGCATTTTCGGGTTCTACACCGATTATTTTGGTGTGTGGTGAGAGTTGTTTAAATACAGTGCTGATGCCTGATGCTAAGCCACCGCCACCGATTGGAATGAAAATATAGTCGATGGCTTGTGGCTGTTTTTGCAAAATTTCCAAAGCGATAGTGGCTTGTCCTGCTATGATTTCTGTGTCATCGAAAGGTGGAATGTATAAGTGGTTGTTTTTATTGCAAAATTCTTTGGCAACGCGTCCTGTTTCATCAAAGGTGTCGCCGATGAGTTTGACTTCAATTTTGTCGTGCCCAAACATTTTGACTTGCTCAATCTTTTGGTTGGGGGTGGTAATTGGCATAAAAATCGTGCCTTTGATGCCGAGTTTATGGCAGGTATAAGCCACGCCTTGGGCATGGTTGCCAGCACTGGCACAGACCACGTGTTTGGTAACGTGTTGCGATATTTTATTGTAGGCTCCACGAATTTTGTATGAACGCACTTGTTGCAAGTCTTCGCGTTTGAGGTAAATGTTGGCGTCATAAATCACCGAATACTGTAAGTTTTCTTGCAAAGGTGTACGCTGTACCACGTCTGCTATTCTTTTTTGAGCGGCTTTTATGTTTTCGATTGTTGGGTTTTGCGATAGTTTCATTATGTTTAATCTATTGTATACTTGAGTTTTAATTTATCTATTTCTTCTAATATTTCTTTTACGGTTTGTTTGAGTTCGCTGCCCATTTTTTTAATTTCATGGGGGAAGTCGTCCTGCATCAAGGTCATTAGTGCATACCATAAGGGCTTGTAACGCTCTTTTAATTGGTAATTGGGCATTTCAAAAAATTCTTTAGCTTGGTAGTATTGTCCTTTTGCCATCAGTAGATTTAAGTATAAAGTGACATCTTCCTCGTTTTCTATTGCTTCTTTGTGTGCGAGCCACTTTTCAAAATGCGAGTAACTGTTGGAAAATTCCTCTGCCCATAATTCAATAACCGACAAAGTATGGGTATTGTGGTAATTATTCTGTTGTTTGTATGATGATTTGATAAGTTTCAAAGCTTGAGTAGCTTCTGTGGCTTGATTAAAATACATCCAAGCTAAAGAGTTTGTAGCATTAATATTCCCACTTTCAATGGCTTTAAGGTAATAGCTTTCGGCTTTATCGTATTGTTTTTGTTCGTAATACAAATAACCAATAATAAATAGAATAGTTGCGCTTTCTTTTTTTGATTTAATGAGTAATTCTATCGCTTCAGCACTGTTGTTGTTATCTTGTAATTTAAAGGCTTGTTGTAATATTTCGGCATCAGATGGTGTTACTTGATTGGCATAGCTGGATTTGTTATCATGAAAAAATTGCTTCATGCTTTGTTTTAATTGATGTTCTATTTGTGTATCTAAACCTGCATAACTTAAAGCTTTGCCTAAATGATAGATGTAATCATTGTTTGGCTCACTGATTGTTAACGTACTTATTAACTCTTTAGCTTTATCTCCTAATTCTTTTCGGTTATACCAAGACATGAGAAATTTTACTAACCATTCCACTCTTTGGCGGTCTTTTTTACGACCATGACGCATTAAGTACCATATATTAAAAAATCGTTCTTTGATGATATATATTTTGTTTTTGCCCAGTGATTCTGCTTGGATGATTTGGTTTTTTTCCAGTAGTTTTAGTTGTGCTGAGACGACTTTGCTGGCAAGTCGGGTTTTTTTGGCTATATCTTTGGTGAGCATTGCGTCCCAGTTCATGGCGATGGTGTGTACGATATCTTGATGAACGTCCGATAGTTTCATGCGTGATTGGTACAATGGTGTGACGTCATCTAATACTTGCATTAGGTCGTTGTAGGCATTTCCGTTGTTTTGGATAAATATATCAAAGAGCATCACTATTGTGCGTGGCACGCCACCGGTAATGGTTCTGAGTGTTTCTATGCGTGCTGGATTTGTTTTGATAATTTCTGTTATTTTTTTGCTTTGTGCTTTATTGCCTATGACTTTTAACAGCTCTATGGTTTCTTTGCTGTTGAGTCCCTCTAGGTGCAGGAGTTTGAAAAATTCATAAAAAGGTTTGTTGTAATCGTATTGTTGCTCAAACATGTTGGTGGAAGCGCCAACA
>CAZQMH010000231.1:0-643 GCA_964594435.1 uncultured Alcanivoracaceae bacterium | reverse complement strand
GTGAGTAAAATTTCACGAAAACGGTGTTGTTCTTGTTTTTTGAGTTTTTTAAATATGACGTCTATATTGTCAATCAATAAGAGGATTTTCTTGTTGCTTCTTTTGATGGTTTTTTCTAAATAGCCAAAGCATTTTGTTGCATAGTTTTCATCTTCAAAATGGCTTTCTAGTTTGTCATATACTTCTGGAAACAATTCTTCATGATAAGTTTCTAAGTGTTCGGCTACTTCTTCCCATAATCTGCATAGTTCCCTTATGCGGTATTGTTCTTCTGAAAATTTAACTGGTATGAGGAATTTATTGAGCTTTTTGTCTTTTTCAACTGCTAGTTTTAACTTACGCAAAATTGTTGTTTTGCCTTGTCCTCTTTGCCCTATGAGTATGTAATGTTGATTGGGAACGGAATAATCAGCGACTTGCAGTTCTTCAAAGATTTCATCAAAAATCTCACCACGCACGACAAAACGTGATAAAAATTCTTCTTCACTCATTTCATTGGGGTTGTATTTGTACCTAGTTTGCGACATTTCTATACCACCATGTTTTTAGAATTGGGGAGTTGAAGTTATAAACTCTTGGGTCATCGTTATTATTTATGTAACCATCGTATTTTAATGCACGCAAAACTGCTCTTGCTTTGCTG
>CAZQMH010000230.1:0-4489 GCA_964594435.1 uncultured Alcanivoracaceae bacterium | reverse complement strand
TTATTAATTGCTGATAAAACCGCATTTAAGTTGCCTTCTTTGGCACGCGTAAATTCGTTTCTTCTGTTTATGATATAAACGGTATTGTTTTGTGCTAAACCCAAAGCATTTTCGATTGCTGCATCACCTGCCCCAACCACGACAATCGTTTTGCCCTCAAATTCATCAGGATCCTCAAGCGTATAACGCACAAAAGCCGATTCATCATCTCCAGGTAAACCAAGCTTTCTTGGGTTGCCTTGTAATCCAATACTTAATACGATATTGTCAGCGGTTATTTTTTCACCATCTTTTAAGGTAACGGTAAAATCTGGTTGTTCGCCTGTAATGCCGATGACTTCTTTTTCGTATTGGATGTTGATATGGTTTTGCTGAACACCTTGGACCCATCTTTGCAGTACTTCTTCTCGTTTAGCAGCGACAAACTCCATTGGACTTCTGAGATTTAAAAATCCAGGCTCATCCATGACATGCTTACCTTTTTGGTATTGATAAATTGTTTTAGAAATACGAGAAAATGCCTCAAGTAAGAGGTGTGATGGTTTTCCTTGTTTTTTATCGTAATAAGCAGCCCGTGCAGCGGCACTCAAGCCTGCAGGACCAGAGCCAATGATAACAACTTTGAATTTATTTTTTGGCATAAGTCATTCTTATTGCATCTCTGCTTTGAGGGTTTAGTGATAGTACCACATAAGCAAGCAATCACAAAAGATTTTTACATACATAAGAGTCTTTTCATTTGTTAGCAAAGCCACTACCGAATTATCGTGATTTGGGATATATAAAAAGCCTGCAAGAAACTTTTCTTGCAGGCTTTATTTTGTGCTTGATTTTGAACTTTATTTTTCTGTTAGTTCGATATTTTCACGATTTTTTTCAACAGTTTTTAAACCAATTCCTTTGACTTCAGTTAAACTTTCTATGGTTTTAAAACGTCCATTTGCTTCTCTGTAGTCGATTATTGCCTGAGCTTTTTTGGCTCCGACTCCTTTGAGTTCGGCGGCGATTGCATCGGCACTGGCAGTATTGACGTTGACGGCAAATAGTGATTGACTGAATAGTACCAAACTTGTGATGGCTGTTAATAATAATTTTTTCATAAGATTTCTCCTTTTGTTGTTTAAATAAATTAATTCGCAATGTGCGATGTGTATCTTTTTTGAAGATGGTGCCCATTTTAAGGATTTCTAAAAGATAATAAATCGGCAAAATGCTTTAGGTTTGTAGGAAAAATACGACAAGCATGTCAATTTTTCCTACAAGGACCCAACAAAATGTGTGGAGAAGGTGAATGTTTTACCAGTGAACGCCTCGCATCAGGCTTGCAAATGCAACTTGTTCAGGTGAAGAACGATGGCCACCAGATTTTTTGCCTTTTGCCGCAGCTGAGTCTGGGAACATGTTAAAGGCTGAGTTCATAATCACCTCCATAGTCTTCGGTGCTAAGGCATGGGTGACTTGAGCAAATATGCCAAGTCGTGTGGCAATACGTTGGGGTCTTCGGATGATGGCATCTTTGACCATGTCGGCGGCTTGCTCGGGGGAAATGGTTGGCACATTGTCGTACATCTTGGTTGGGGCAATCATCGGTGTGCGAACCAAAGGCATATTGATGGTGGTAAATGCCACGTTGGTGTCGTTGAATTCGGCAGCGGCACAGCGAGAAAAGGCATCCAACGCTGCTTTTGAAGCAACATAAGCGGAAAAACGTGGGGCGTTGGTGAGTACTCCGATGGAAGAAATATTAACCACTTGCCCACGCCTTTTTTCTGTCATGCCAGGCAAAAAACCAAGAATTAATCGTAAACAACCGAAATAATTCAGTTGCATGGTGCGTTCAAAATCATGAAACCTATCATAACTTAAGGCAATGGAGCGACGAATAGAGCGACCAGCATTGTTGACCAAAATATCTATTGCTCCTAAATCCTTACTGACATCACTGATGAGTTTATCGGCAGATTTCATGTCCGATAGGTCACAGGTGTAAAGAGATGTTTTTGAACCTTCTTTTTTCATGACTTTTTGGGTTTCTAATAACTTTTCCATACCACGAGCAACCAAAATCACATGAGCTCCCGCTCTTCCGAGCATAATGGCAGTGGCTTGACCGATGCCTGAAGATGCACCAGTTACCAGCACTTTTTTGCCTTCTACCCGTCCACGAAGTGAATGGTCAATAAACAAATCAGGGTCTAAGTTTCTTTCCCAATAATCCCACAATCGCCACGCATATTTACGTAAATCAGGTACTTTTATATCTGTCCCTTTGAGCAATTTTGCCGTTTCACGGTTGTCAAATCGGGTTGGGTAGTTGATAAAACTGAGCACGCCTGGTGGAATACCCAATTCACTCATGACTTGGGAGCGAATACGTCGAACGGGTGACAGCATCATCAAGCCTTGTTTTAAGGTGTTGGGGATAAAATTAAAAATACGGGCATCAATACGCATGGTCATTTGTGGAGCATGACCTGCTTTGGCAAAAATATTAAGCACTTGCCCAATTTTGCGAGGTTTGGGGTCGGTTAGGTGAAAACATTTGCCATGTTGCCCTTTGGTATGGGCAATATGATCCATAGCATCAACCACGTAATCCACAGGCACCATATTTAAACGGCCACCTTCTAAGCCCAAAGTAGGCATCCACGCTGGTAACAGCTTACGCATTTTTTGGATGAGTTTGAAGAAATAGTAGGGTCCATCTATTTTATCAATTTCCCCTGTTTTGGAATGCCCAAGCACCATTGCTGGGCGATAGATTTGGAATGGCACTTTGCATTCACGACGCACCACGCCTTCGGATTCGTGTTTGGTTTTGAAATAAGGATTATCCAAGCCTTCGGCTTCATCAAACATGTCTTCGCGGAAAACGCCGTTGTACAAGCCAGCTGCCGCAATGGATGAGGTGTGATGAAAACATTTCGCATTTACCGCCTGAGCAAAGCTAATGGCAGAACGTGTACCGCCGATATTGGCAGCCTCTTGTTCTTCAAAGCTGGCTTTCATGTCATAAATCGCCGCCAAATGGAACATGTGATTGATTTTACCTTTCAGCTCATCACGGTTCTTTTTGCTAACGCCAAGATTATTTTTGGTTAAATCTCCAGTAATGGCAACAACCCGATTTTTCGGTGCATTGAGCTTCTCCAATAAGGCGTTGAGCTTCTTTTTTGAGCCTGCACGTACCAAGACATATATTTTGCCTTTGCGTTTAAATAGTTTTGGAAGAAGGTTTGAACCGATAAAACCTGTTGCACCCGTTACGAAATATGCCATAATTTTTTACCCTGTATGTTTTTAGTTGATGTATTAACGTTGTATTGTATAATAAATCGCACAATTTAAAAATAACATTTTAGGAAAAATATTTATGAGTGATTTATCAGAATTATTTGCCAAAGCCCAACAAGACATTAAAACACTGAGCCAAAAGCCTGGGGATGATGATATGTTGGCATTGTATTCTTTATTCAAACAAGCCACCGATGGTGATGTGACTGGCGAACGCCCAGGTTTTTTTGATTTTGTCGGCGGGGCAAAATTTGATGCCAGAGAGAAACTCAAAGGCAAAAGCAGCGAAGAAGCCATGCAAATGTATATTGATAAAGTCAATGAGTTGCTTGGTTAACAATAAGCATGAAAACCAAGGATAGAATAATTCAAACGGCTTTAAACCTTTTTAATGAGGAAGGCGAACCCAATGTGACCACCAATCACATTGCCGATGAGATGGATATATCACCAGGCAACTTGTATTATCATTACCGCTCGAAAGATGATATTATTTGGCAGATATTTTTGGGCTATGAAAAAGAAATACAGCAGGTATTAGAACAAAAAGAAGTCAATTACACCTCGATGGAGGATATGTGGCACTATTTGCAATCGATTTTCACAATCATTTCAAAATACCGTTTTTTGTACCGAAACCTCATTCAATTAATGAGTCGAATAGATTTTCTCAAACGGCATTTCCGTCATATTTTGGCATTAAAATCTCAAACAGCCCTGAATATCATGACAGCTTTGGCAGAAGATGGGCTGCTGAATGCGGATACACAAACCATAGCCTCTTTAGCCGACCAAATTGCCTTAACGGCGACATTTTGGCTGAATTATTCTATCGCTATTTATGATGATAACTATGATGAAGAAAAAAAACTATCGCATGGCATTTTTCATGTTATGCGGCTAGTTGCCCCTTTCTTAACCGAAAACGATAAAGCCATACTCGATGAGTTATCGGCACAATTCCTCTAAAACCAAACCCGATACAAAACAAATGAACAAAGAATTTATGCGGAAAGCCATAGAGCTTTCTATTGACAATGTCAAACAAAACAAAGGTGGCCCTTTTGGTGCTGTAGTTGTGAAAAACAACCAAATTATCGCCACAGGTGCCAATTGCGTCACCAGCCATAACGACCCAACGGCTCATGCAGAGGTCACTGCCATTCGCAATGCCTGTAAAAAACTGGGCTCGTTT
>CAZQMH010000229.1:0-4527 GCA_964594435.1 uncultured Alcanivoracaceae bacterium | reverse complement strand
GCTAGCAATACGAGAATCGGTGCTTTTTAAGGCGGATTGTATCAAATCATCATAGCTTGGGTTTTGTTTGATGATGTGGTCAGATTGTTGGAAAATATGTCCGAAGAGCTTGAGTTGTTTTAACAGCACATAGGCTTTGCGTGAATGACCGCTATGGAAAAGCTTAACCAGTTCGTCAAACAGGCGAGCATAGGAGACTTTTTCTAGGGTTTTGTGTTGTTGTAAGATGCCTTGAATGATAGCGTCGGATAATGTTAAATTTAATTTTGCCTGAAAGCGTACGGCTCTTATCATCCGAATAGGGTCTTCAATGATGCGGGTAATGGCATCGCCGATAAACACTAAACGCCGGTCAAGCGTGTCTTTGACGCCGTGACAATAGTCTAAGATATTATTGTTTTCTATGTCGAAATACAAGGAATTACAGGTAAAATCTCGGCGTAGTGCATCTTGTTCAATCGTGCCAAAAACGTTGTCTTTGAGGATATGTCCTCGTTTTACAATGCGTTCGCCTTGGGAGCTGGTGCCACGAAAAGTGGCAACTTCGTACATTTCACGATTGTGGTAAACATGAGCCAAACGAAAGCGTCTGCCAATTAAGCGACAATGTCTGTCAAAAACGTGTTTGACTTCATCAGGTGTAGCATTGGTGGCAATATCAAAATCTTTTGGGTGAAATCCGAGCAATAAATCACGCACGGCTCCGCCAACGATATAGGCTTGATAACCCGCGTCTAAAAGTTTGTAAATAATAGCCAAAGCAGATGGTGCTATATCCTCGCTACTTATTCCGTGTTTTTTCTGATTGTAGGTTTGAAGTTTGCTATTTGTCAATTTTGTTTAAACTCACTTGTTTTTTTACTTTACCATTTGCTAATATAAGGCGATAATGCTCAACTTTATCAATTGAAACTTGATTATAGTAAAATTTAACGCAAGTTTAACATTTCTATTGAATATTTGGAGAAATAAATGACTTTTGTGGTAACTGAAGCCTGTATTAAATGCAAATTTACCGATTGTGTAGAAGTTTGCCCTGTGGATTGTTTCCATGAAGGGCCAAATTTCTTGGTAATTGACCCTGAGGAATGCATCGACTGCACCTTGTGTGAACCCGAGTGCCCAATTGAGGCAATTTATCCTGAGGATGATTTACCCAAAGGGCAGGAAAACTTTATTCAACTCAATGCGGAGTTGTCTGAACAATGGCCAGTTATCACACATATGAAAGATGCTCCTGATGATGCCGAACAGTGGGAAGAGGTGGTTGATAAGTTGCATCTTTTGGAACGTTAATAAACTCCGTGTTGGGCAATATAGTTTGCCACGTCTTTATTTAGATATTTTTGTATACTTTTGTCCTTAATGTTTTCTCTGATTTGGGTTGAGGAGATGGCAATTGTTTTTTTGGCTTCAACCAGATAAACCGCTTTATTTTGTTGCTTGAGTTGAGCAATAAACATGAGATTGATTTTTGTATCCGCTCTTTGGTTGATGAGTAGTCCTGATATTTTTATTAATTCCTGCCATTTGTACCATTGGCTGAATTTTGGCTTTTGTCCTTGAAAATGGTCGGCACTGACCAGAAACAATGGATTTTTTAGTTGCAATGCCTTAAGCGTGTTGTAAGAGTAGTTCGGCTGCTGATTTTTTTTGGCTAATTTTTTTTCAATCTTTGAGACTTTTATTGGGCACTGTAGTTTTCGACTGAGTTGTTTGGCAACCAAACAGCACATTTGGTAGCGTTGTTTAAATGTTGCCACGGGTTTATTTTTGTTGGCAATTAAGTTGGGAGAATAAACAGGGATGATGATGACGCGTTTTATCTTTTTGTTTTGGTTGCACAGGTAGTTGATGCTATTGATGATAACTTGTGCGTGCCCTTTGTGGATGGGGTCGGCTGTTAGGCCAAACACAAGGGTAAATTTTTTCACCATTTAAGCTCTTTGCCGCCGTGCTTCAAACAAAGCAATGCCCGTGGCAACGGATACATTTAAACTCTGCACCGCACCATACATGGGAATATGAACCAAGTAATCGCTGTGTTTTTTTACCAAAGGACGAACACCTTTGCCTTCATTGCCCAAAACTATCGCAAAAGAACCCGTTAAATCAGTTTGGTAAATGCTTTTTGAACCTGCATTGCAATCGGTGGCAGCAATCCACACGCCATTGTCTTTTAAAATTTCTATCGCTTTGACAATATTTGTAACTTGGTAAATTTTGAGGTTTTCAACGGCTCCTGCGGCGGTTTTGTTGGTCACTGGTGTCATGCCTGATGATTTGTGTTTGCTAAAAATAACACAATCAACCCCTGCTGCATCGGCACTTCGTAAACAAGCGCCTAGATTTCTGGGGTCTTCTATGGTGTCCAAAATAAGTATGAGGGGCTGTGTTAAGGTTTTGATATCGTGTTTTAATTGGTTTTCATCTGCTAATTTTGCCACCCGCAACAAGGCAATTATGCCGTGGTGTCGTTCTTTGCAGTATTGATTGAGTTTTTTGGCAGAGGCAGGGGTGAGTTTTAAGCCTAAATTTTTAGCGTTGTTTGTCAGCTTTGTCCCGCGTGAATTTTTGCTGCTGGCATCAAACATGATTTCGATAATGTTTTCTGGCTGTTTCTCTACAGCACTTTCTATGGCATGAAAACCGAAAATCCAGTGGGTTTGTTGTTTTTTCATGTGTGCAATAACTTATCAATAATGTGTTTATTGATGACGGCTTGTTTGGCAGTTTCCAGCCGATGAGCACGGACGATGGTTTTTAAACCTTTAAGAGCATCTTCAAAATCATCGTTGATAACCAGATAATCGGCTTCGTGGTAATGCGACATTTCATTCATGGATTTCTTCATGCGAGCATTAATCACCTCTTTGCTGTCTTGTCCTCGGCTTTCTAGGCGTTCACGCAGTGCTTTTATGCTTGGCGGCAGAATAAATATGCTGATGGCGTCTAAGCGGCGTTTTTTTATTAATTGTGCCCCTTGCCAATCAATTTCAAGCACCACATCATGTCCTTCGTGTAACATTTTATCAACCGTTTCTTGGGCGGTGCCGTACATATTGCCAAATACTTCGGCGTATTCGAGGAAATCTCCAGCGGTAATTTTTTGTTTAAATTTCGCCGCTTCAATAAAATGGTAATGGTAACCATCAATTTCACGTGGACGTGGTTTTCTGGTGGTTGAGGAGATGGATAGTTTTAAATGATTGGTATCACGCACCAAAGCATTGACTAAGCTGGTTTTGCCTGTACCAGATGGAGCGGAGACGATAAATAGGGTGCCTATGAGTTTTCCGTGCATAATTATTACTCGATATTTTGGACTTGTTCTCGCATTTGTTCAATGGCGACTTTTAGGTTAATGCTGGATTCAGAGGTGATTATTGTTGCCGATTTTGAGCCGATGGTATTGGCTTCTCGGTGCAATTCCTGAATTAAAAAATCCAATCGTCTACCAACTGGCTCATCCAATTCTATGACACGTTTGATTTCCAATAAGTGGGTATTGAGTCGATCGGTTTCCTCTATGATGTCGGCTTTTTGCAAAAGCATTGCCAACTCTTGTTCAAAACGTTCCTTGTCATAATCCACAGCTAAATCGGTTAAACGAGCCACTAGCTTTTCTTTTAAATTTTTCTGAATTTCGGGCAAGTGTTTGACCACTAATTTGTGAATTTCGCTTATGGTTTGTAGTTTTTCCAGCAATACTGTTTTTAAGGATTCACCTTCGCGTGTTCTGGCTTGGATGAGTTTTTCCAGTGTTTGTTGCACCAGTTGTAAGGCTGTTTCTTCCAGTTCGCTGGTATCTTTCGGTGTTTGAATGACCAGTTGTGGCCATTTAAGAATATCCATAGTGGTAAAATCGGTACGGATATTATCGGCTTTTTGGCTGATTTCGGCAGTGCATTGCAGTAATTGTTTGAGCAAGGGTGTGTTAATGCTCAATTCATTAATATCGGCATCAGGATTGGGGTAATATTTGATGAAGATCTCAATTTTGCCACGATTTAATAATTGGGCAACAAGTTTACGAATGGTGCCTTCACTTTTACGTAAAAAATCGGGTTGCCTGACGGTGACGTCTAAAAAGCGTTGGTTGACGGAACGAATTTCACAAGTAAAACGCCCAAAGCCACTCTGCTTGTCGCTGCTTGCAAAGGCTGTCATTGATTTCAACATGGCATCATTGTCATTAAAACGTGCCATTATAACCGCATATTAAAAAGATAGCGTAAAAACGATTGAGAAATTTTAAAAACAAGGTAGGATAGCGGCTTTATTTTATCATACTCCGCTAACAAGCGACTTTAAACTTATGCAAAAAATTTTTGAAAGCTACGCATTGAATAAAACACTTACGCTCAATAATCGCATTCTTATGGCACCTTTGACCCGTTGTTTTGCGGATGAAAAACTGGTGCCAACAAAACTAATGGCAGATTATTATAGCAAAAGAGCCGATGTTGGCTTAATCGTAAGTGAGGCGACGATTATTGAACCGATGGGGCAAGGTTATCCCAATAC
>CAZQMH010000228.1:0-4535 GCA_964594435.1 uncultured Alcanivoracaceae bacterium | reverse complement strand
CCATGTAACTTTTTAATGAACTAAAAGGCGTTTTGTTGCCAAAAATTCGAGCCGTTGCTTGGCTTTCGGCAATATCACCTCTATCGGTTGCCGTTCCATGTGCACAAACATAACCAACCTCTTGGGCTTGAATATTGGCATCTTTTAGGGCATCACGCATGGCAATTTCCATCGTTTGCGAATTGGGCTGAGTGATATGTTTACCATCGGAGTTGCTGGCAAAACCAATGATTTCGGCAATAATATTCGCACCCCGTGCTTTGGCATGTTGGTATTCTTCTAAAATTAAGGCTCCTGCTCCCTCGCCAATGACCAAACCGTCACGATCGGCATCAAAAGGACGTGGCGACAAATGTGGCGTATCGTTTTTTATACTGGTGGCAAATAAGGTGTCGAAAACGGCGGCTTCTGTTGGGCATAATTCTTCTGCACCGCCTGCTATCATGGCATCTTGCATACCGTATTTTATTGCTTCATAGGCGTAGCCTATGCCTTGAGAGCCGGAAGTACAAGCACTAGAAGTGGTGATAATGCGGCCTTGCATTCCAAAAAACACACCGATATTAACGGGTGCAGTATGACTCATCATGCGTACGTAAGTGGTGGCATTGATGCCTTTTATTTCTTTGTTTTCAAGCATGTTACCAAAATCCATAATAGCAACCGTGCTGCCAGCAGATGAGCCAAAGGAAACGCCCATGCGTCCAGATTTTAGCAAAGGATGCTGCAATAATTGGGCTTGCTCTAGTGCCATTTCTGATGCAACCGTTGACATCAACGCCACACGCCCCATGCTTCTGACTTGCTTTCTTTTGTAATGTGCAGGTTTGCTAAAATCACTTACGGGCGAGGCTAATCGCGTATTAAGCCCTTTGTATTCATCCCAGTCGTGCATGTACTTCACTGCATTTTTGCACGATCTTAAGGATTGCGACACCTTTTGCCAGTTTGAACCCAGTGGGCTGATGCCAGCCATGCCTGTTATTACCACTCTTCGCATTAAAACATGCCTCCATTAATTGAAATAACTTGTCGGGTAATATAGCCAGCTATATCGGAAAGTAAATAGTCAACTAGACCTGCGACTTCTTCGGCTGTGCCTGCTCGCCTTAGTGGTATCATTTGTTTTATCATTTGTGTATCAATTTGTTGAGTCATTTCGGTGTCAATAATACCAGGAGCGATACAATTGACGGTTATTTTGCGTTTAGCTAATTCAATTGCCAAGGATTTTGTAGCGGCAATTAACCCACCTTTTGAGGCGGCATAATTGGTTTGTCCACGGTTGCCAATTATACCAGAAACAGAGCTCATGGTTATAATGCGTCCACCTTTTTTAGCTCGCACCATGGGCATGACCACAGGATGTAAAATATTATAAAAAGCATCAAGATTGGTGCGTAACACATCATCCCAATCCTCACCTTGCATGGCGGGAAAGGCATTGTCACGGGTGATGCCTGCATTGCAAATCACAGCATAATAGCTACCAAAGTTTTCCATGTCCGTGCTCAGAATGCTTTTACAAGCTTCGCGATTACGGCTGGAAAATTGCAGCAAACGGCATTTTACGCCCAATGCTTGGGTTTTTTCGAGCAATGCAACGGCTTTTTCTTTGTTGCTGTGGTAATGCAGAGCTAAATCATAGCCCGATTGTGCCAGTTTTAAGGCAATTTTCTTGCCAATGCCGCCGGTTGCTCCTGTTATAAGTACACTTTTATTCATTTGTTAATAGTTCTTTTACGTTTTCTGGGTGATAAACATTTAAATTGGCTTGAACCAATATTTTCTTATCCTTATCGGTTATTTTACATTTAAAAACACCCAATCCTTTTTCTTCGAGGTAAATTTGTTGCACATTTATAGCTAAAACCGCTCCAACGGGAAAAAAACTGCAATTTGTGCTGTATTTTCGTGTGCCAATTAATAAACCTATGGATATTTCACGGTTATTTTCTTTATCATTTTTGCCTGCATAAGCGGCTATGGCTTGTGCCATGTATTCGATTCCCACCAAAGCGGGGACTTTGCCGTCATCACAGAACATGGTAGTGGCTGAAATTTCCACCTGAGCGTCCAACCAATCCTCGCCATAAGCAAGCACTTTGTCTAATAGCGACATTTTGCCTGAGTGTGGAATTAATTCCTTCATTCGGAACATTAGCACGCTCGCCCGATAATAAGTGCAGCATTGCTGCCGCCAAACGCAAAAGAATTGGACAAGATGGTTCGCGGCTTACCAAGTTGGTTGCCTTTTTTAAGCAAATTTATGGGGGAAATATCCTCATCGATTTGCCCATCAAAAACATGAGGGATAAAGTCGTTTGTGCTATTGATTTCGCTCATGGATAAAGCCGATAGAGCAATTTCCAAAGCTCCTGCTACGCCTAAAGTATGCCCTGTTAGGGCTTTTGTGGAACTGCAAGGGATGGCATGGGAGAACACCCTCTCTACCGCTAAGGCTTCCATCGCATCATTTTGTTTGGTGCCAGTTCCGTGCAAATTAAGGTAATCAATATCATTGGCTTGTAAGGTGCTGTTGTTTAAGGCGTTTTGCATTGCCGCAATCGCCCCTTTTGCTTGTGGGTCGGGTGCAGAAATATGATGGGCATCGGAGGATTCACCACCACCAAGAAGGTTAATATCTGCTGTTTCACGGCTTAACACAAACAACACGGCTGCCTCACCAATATTGATACCGCAGCGGTTGGCACTAAAAGGTTGGCATGGTTTGTGCGACAAAGCTCCCAAAGCATCAAATCCCTTTAAAGTGAGTTCACACAAAACATCAACTCCACCAGTAATAACCACATCACACAAGCCTTCATTTAGCCACCTTTGTGCAGCAATCATCGCTTTAGCAGCCGATGAGCAGGCAGTGGAAACAGACATAACAGGACCACCAACGGCAAGGTATTGTGCCAAAAATTCTGCAACAGACGCCATGCGTTGGTGGTGAGGTTGATAACTTGGTGGAAATTGTGCCTGTTGGTCATAATAATTGATGGCATGTTCTAAACTATCGACACCTGCGGTACTTGTGCCTAAAATAATACCAATTTTATCGGCAGAATATTTTTGACACAGTCGTTCATACGGTGTTTGAATTTGGGTAAAAACTGAGAGCAAAAGACGATTGGCTCGGTAATCAAAATGTTTTAATGCTGGCGGCAGTGGTGGCAGATTTTGCTGAATTTTGCCAATATAGGTCGCCTCACCTGACAGAAAGTGTGTATCTTTTAGCATGTGTGAGCGATTAGCTTGCGATAAGTTACGCCATATTGACGCCTTATCTTTGCCAAGAGCACACGACAAAGCAAAAGCCTGTATTCCCACTGGTTTCATAAGGTATTGAGTTCCACTTTTAGATGATTATGTTTATCCACTATTTGGGTGTTATTGTTGTGTTTTTTCACCTCTACATTCTTTTCTTGCAATTGGTAGCGATTAAATAATGCGAGTGTGGTGTAAGATTTTATTAATTGTGGCTTTATTTTAAACAAAAACCGGCTTATTTTTTCGATTTCAAAAGATTTTTTACCGTTTTTATCTGTTTTTAATCCTCCAGAGAACAAATGAAAGCCCGTGTCATTTTGGCAACTGATACCAACAAGCGTATTGGCACTAACTTCGCTAAAACAAACAATAGATAAAATTTCCTTGCCCGTATCAATTCGTAAACTTTGGGTCACAACCGCATTAAACTCTGATTTCTCAGCTATAACGTGCAAGTTTTTGTAACCACAGCTTGCCAGTACGAGGATTAGCACAAGCTGCAATAAAAGCTTCATTAATCTTGGCATAAGTTTATCAAGGCGTTTAAACGCTTAGTGGGTTGGGTGACAAATGGGTTTTTTTCATCCCAAGCGTAACCCGCTAAAATTGAGGCTATCATGCTGCGAATATTTTCCACTTCAGTTTGCGTATAAATCACATCTTGAAAACCACCTGTGTACCAATTATTAACGAAACATTTAAAGGCTTTGACACCCACGCTTAATTTTTCAACAAAATCCTTTTGCCAATCATGAACCTGTCCTTTTAACATTTTATGCAAAACCGTGACCGCTAAATCTGCCGATTGCAAAGCGACCGTTACGCCTGAGGAAAAAACGGGGTCTAAAAATTCTCCCGCATTGCCCAAAATGGCAAAACCATCGCCATAAAGCTGGCTGACATTGCCTGAATAAGCATTTATTTGGTAATCTGGGCTATCAAACTCAGCATTTTGAAGAATTTCGGCAAGGACTTCGTCTTGTTGGATGAGTTGTTTTAAACCGTTTATGCCTTGTTCTTGGTAGCTTTGCATAAATTCAGGTGAGCCAACACAACCGATTGAACTCCTGCCATTACTAAAGCTGATTAACCAATACCATACATCTCGGTGCTGTGGATGGGTCACGATTAAGGTTTCATTGCGGGCGTGCTTGCTGGATGTAATATTATCTTTTACATGGGTAAACAACGTGCCTTTTGGCTCTAAAGATGAGGGCTTGTCAATACTTAACAAACGTGGCAAAACACGACCATAGCCG
>CAZQMH010000227.1:0-4575 GCA_964594435.1 uncultured Alcanivoracaceae bacterium | reverse complement strand
AAATCGGGTTATGGACTGGATTTAGCCAATGAAATTAAAATGCTAAAAGTTGCTAAAAAACTCGCTCAAGAAAACAAAATTAGGGTAAAAACCACGCTGTTAGCCGCCCATGCCGTGCCACCAGAGTTTAAGGATAATGCCGATGGCTATATCGAATATATTTGTGGTGAAATCATACCAAAAATTGCCGAATTGAAACTTGCCGACTGTGTTGACGCTTTTTGTGAGGGCATCGGTTTCAGTTACCAACAAACAAAAAAAGTGTTTGATGCTGCCATGCGTTGGGGAATACCAGTTAAACTACACGCCGACCAACTCAGTAATTTAAACGGTGCAGCATTAGTCGCTGAATATGCAGGACTGTCGGCAGACCATGTAGAATATACCAGCAAAAAAAGTGTAAAAGCCATGGCACAAGCAGGAACCGTAGCGGTATTATTGCCGTATGCTTTTTATGTTTTACAAGAAAAACAAGCACCACCGATTGCATTATTTCGACAACATGACGTGCCAATGGCAGTTGCCACCGACTGCAATCCAGGTACCGCACCAAGCAGTTCGCTTTTAACCACCATGAATAAAGCCTGTATTGAATTTGCTCTGACACCGCTTGAAGTCCTCACAGGTGTCACTCGCCATGCGGCTTTAGCTTTGGGGATTGAGCAAGAGGTCGGAACCATTGAATGTGGAAAAAAAGCCGATTTAGTTTTATGGAACTGTCAAAACCCCGTTGATTTGTGTTATTGGCAAGGCATGAATCGGGTAAAACAAATTTTTCGTTCATTTGCGATTGATTAGTTCAGCCCTTGGGTTATAATATAAGCCATTCATAAATCTCAAGTCAGGTATAAAATGGTCACAATTACAGTAGATATTGACTCTCAAGTCAAAGAGCACTTCAATAAATTTATTCAAGAACATGGTTCCAACGTGCAACAAGAAGATGTCGTTGAAGCAAAAAAGAAAATTGCTGAAGTTCGACAATCAATTAAAGATGGTTATATTCTCGACCAAGTCAACTCATTAGAGTCGATGTTAGTAATGGTTGAAGACAAAGTTTGGAAAATAAATACCGCAAATTTAGAAAAAATAAATGGCACGATTAAGTATTTTGTCGATGACGATGACATCATTCCTGACAATATTCCAGGCATTGGCTATTTAGACGATTGTATTATCATTGATAGCACCATGGATGAAGTGTATGAAGAATTGGTAGAATTTAAAGATTTTTGTCGAACCCGTTTGGTTTATGCAGGAGATGAGGATTTCAGTTATGATGAATGGAAAAAAATAAGCAACCAAGAAAAAACAAGTCGTGTCCGTAACAGAATGTTAAGAAGATCAAAAAGAAGATAACCTAAAAAAATAGGGGGAAAATGTGGATTTAGATTTAACCGGAAAAACGGCATTGGTTTGCGGTTCATCGCAAGGCATTGGCAAAGCTATTGCTATTCAGTTAGCCAAACAAGGTGCTAATGTGGTGCTGTTTGCACGAAACCAAGCAAAATTATTAAAAGTTAAGGCAGAACTCGATACCAAAAGACAACAAAAGCACGATATTATCATAGCGGATTTTTCTGCCCCAATTCAGGTCACGACCGCATTAAAACAATACCTTTTTTTAGAAAAAAGCATCGAAATTCTGATAAATAATACAGGAGGACCCGCACCTGGAGCGATACTAAAAGCCAGCGGCATAGAATTTATCAATGCCTTTAATCAACACCTTATCAGCAACCAAGAAATGATGAAACTGGTCTTGCCAGGAATGAAAGAAGCAGGTTTTGGACGAATTATCAATGTCATATCAACCTCGGTAAAACAACCACTAGTCGGCTTGGGCGTGTCCAATACCGTCCGTGCAGCGGTTGCAAATTGGGCAAAAACACTAGCAGGAGAACTGGGTCAATTTAACATCACTGTCAACAATGTGCTGCCAGGAGCCACCAATACTGAACGACTAGCGGCAATTATCAAAAACAAAGCCAACAAAAAAGGCATCTCAATCAAAGAAATGGAACAGCAAGAAAAAGCGGCAATACCGATGCAACGATTTGGCGAAGCCCAAGAATTTGCCAATGCCGTTGGCTTTTTGGTTTCTCCCGCTGCCAGTTATATCACGGGCATTAATTTACCGGTAGATGGTGGCAGAACCAGTTGTTTATAGATGACGTGGTAGCTTTGTTATGCAAAAAATTCAAAATTACATCAATGGCATTTTAGTCGCACCACAAAATAACGAATATTTAGACAATTTTGAACCAGCAACAGGCAAAATATACAGTCTTATCGCCAAATCCAATCAACAAGATTTGAACCAAGCCGTCAAGTCAGCAGAAAAAGCACAAATCGCATGGGCGAATACCCGTGCTGAGGAAAAAGCCAGAATTCTCACTAAAATTGCCGACTTGATAGACGAAAATGCCGCCGAACTAGCTAAAGCCGAAGCCATTGATAATGGCAAACCCATAAGCCTAGCAAAAAATGTAGACATTTCCAGAGCCGCTGCCAATATGCGTTTTTTTGCTCATGCCTGCACCCAATTTTCCAGTGAAAGCCATAGCATGGAAAATCGTGGCATTAATTATACATTACGCGACCCTATCGGTATCGTTGCGTGCATTTCTCCTTGGAATTTACCCTTGTATTTGTTCACGTGGAAAATTGCACCCGCCTTAGCCAGTGGCAATGTCGTCATTGCCAAACCTTCTGAAGTCACGCCAATGACCAGCTATTTGTTTGCTAAATTGTGCATAAAAGCAGGTTTGCCCAAAGGTGTTTTATCAATTTTACACGGCACAGGTAGCGAAATCGGTGCAGCAATTGTCGCTCATCGCAAGATAAAAGCCATAAGTTTTACTGGAGGCACCAGCACAGGAGCTCATATTGCTGCGGCAACAGCAGGCATGTTTAAAAAGCTTTCTTTAGAATTGGGTGGCAAAAATCCCAGCATTGTATTTGCCGACTGCGACTTTGAACAAGCGGTAAAAACAGTTGCCAAAGCCGCTTTTGCCAATCAAGGACAAATATGTCTTTGCGGCTCCCGAATTTATATCGAACAAAATATTTACACAAAATTTAGCACCGCCTTTATAAAACAAGTTTCTGCCCTCAAAATAGGCGATCCATTGGATGAAAGTACCGAATACGGAGCCTTGGTTTCACAACAACATCAGCAAAAAGTCATGGATTATATCAAACTAGCACAAAGCGAAGGCGGTAAAATATTAACAGGCGGACAGGAAATAAAATTAAAAGGACGATGCAAAAATGGTTATTTTATCCAACCAACCGTCATAGAAAACCTCAGCAACAGCTGCCGCACCAATCAAGAAGAAATTTTTGGTCCCGTTTGCACTCTTATGCCATTTACCGATGAAAAGCAAGTGCTAGAACATGCCAACGCCAGTGAATACGGATTGGCAGCGAGCATCTGGACCAATGATTTAAAACGTGCCCATCGGATGGCGAAAAATATTGAAGCAGGAATTGTGTGGCTAAATTGCTGGTTAATGCGGGATTTACGCACGCCATTTGGCGGCATGAAAAGTTCTGGCGTTGGGCGAGAAGGCGGAATGGAAGCCTTACGTCTCTTGACCGAGACCAAGAATGTTTGCCTAAAATATTGAAGTGCCTCATCTGCCAAAACCCCAATGCAAATGGCGAATACAAAAACATCTGCCAAGGATGTATCACCCTGATAAAACATGCCGATAATTGTTGTCAAAAATGTGCTGCAACATTGCCTAAAACTCAAAAGAAACAGAAACAGCTGTGCGGTAACTGCCAAAAAATAAAACCTGCCTATGACCATGTTCACTATGCAGCACTCTACCAAGAACCGATAAATCATTGGGTCATGCAGCTAAAATTTGGTAATAACACCTTAATATCACGGCTTTTTGCCGAATTAATGCTAAAACAACTAAAAAACACCAGCCAAGACTACCAACTCATGCCCGTGCCATTGCACAAAAATCGGTTACGAAAAAGAGGCTATAATCAATCCTATGAAATCGCCAAAGAAATGGCGAAATCTTCAAACTTCAAACTCAACACCGCCCTAAAAAGACACAAAAACACCGCCATGCAAGCCGAACTCAAACTCAAACAAAGAGCCAAAAATGTTAAAAATGCTTTCCAAGTGCAAGGCACAATCACAACAGAAAATATATTACTGGTTGATGATGTCATGACATCAGGCAACACCCTACAAGAATGTGCAAAAACCCTCAGGAAAGTCGGCATCAAAAATATACAGGTCATTGTATTTGCCCGCAAATCGCTTAATTAAATGCCTCTGAAGCCCTCTATCTCGCTTGTTTTACTCATATCCTGATATAAGAATTGGAATATAGAGTTATTTTCTATTTTTCTGAAATAATATGAATAGATCAACAGAGTTGTGCTTGTAACTCGAATTCAGCCATTATTTTTTTAAAAGTACAATAAAAACGTCATATCTGATGAGGTTCAATGTGTAGCTGAACTTTTTATCCTATTTACACAGTATGGTCGATGTATCCATATTCATCTAAGGGTGGATAGGCTTGGTTTTTGTCACGGTACATG
>CAZQMH010000226.1:0-4613 GCA_964594435.1 uncultured Alcanivoracaceae bacterium | reverse complement strand
GGAATTTTTTGCTGGCAACTACAGCGAATACGAACAAGATTACAAACGCCGTTTTGGCGATATACCACAACCGCATCGAATTAAATACAAGAAGTTAAGTTAAGCTGCCTGCATAATTGCGTGACATTTTCACAAACAATAGGTTTGGTTGTGGATGAGTAGAGTGCAAAGGGATGTTGTGTAGCTGTTATATCCGCCAAGTCATTATGAGCAACCCAGTCGATGCCATCTTGTTTGAGTAGTTTTGTGACGGCTTGTTTTTGCTGGTTTTTGTCTGCGGTGTTGGTGAGTTTGAAGGCGATGACTTTTATGTCGAGATTTTTTGACCAGTTGCGTAATTGTGCTACCAGTTTTGGGTTTTTCTTGAGCTTTATATCCATGCTTTCACATGTGGGCAATTTGGTTTGTCTTGAGGCGATGACTTTTTTATGGTTTAGCTTGATTTCTGCGACACCAAAGTCACTGATGGCAGCCGCGTGAATAATGCAGTCAAAATGCTGTTCTTTGAGTCGTTTTTCTAATTCTTTTGATAATTCATCAAAAGTTTCGTAACTTACTTGTGTACAAGACAGGCTTGGTTTGATGGCATTTATTGCACCTAACCAAGTGACTTTGTCGCCATGTGAGGTAAAATAATCGGCTATTTGGGCTGCTGTTTTGCCAGTACTGAGGTTGCCTATATACCGAACACCGTCAATGTATTCTCGTGTTCCACCTGCGGTGATTAATACTTTTTTGCCCTTTTTATTGGCAAAAAGTGCTTTATCAATAGCCTCTACTTCCATTAAACGCCCTGCCCCATTTTCACCACAGGCAAGTGCTCCTGTTTGGGGAAATAAAATCTGTACACCCCAACTTTGTAACACTTTTATTGAGTTTTGTGTTGCTGGATAGTGCCACATCATGCCGTTCATAGCTGGTGCAATAATCATCGGCTTGTTTAATGCCAATGCCGCAATCCATGTGGTTGAAAGCATATCATCAGCAATGCCTGCCACCAGTTTATTGATGGTGTTGGCGGTTGCTGGTGCCAGTATAATCTTATCTGCCCAACGGCTGAGGTGAATGTGTTCCATCATTGCATCCTGAGCGAATACCGACGAATGGACTTTGGTGTTACTTAAACCCTCCAGAGTTGCTTTGCCAATAAATTCAAAAACACTTGGGCTGCAGACAATTTTGACTTGGTGCCCTGCTTTTGTCCAAAGAGAAATCAAGGCACTGGCTTTGGCACAGGCTATGGAACCTGACATCATCAATAAAATATTCATGCAACCTGCTCAAGCTTGTTTATTGCAACATTATCAATCAATCTGACAGAACCCAAATAGGCTGCCACTAAAAGTCGGTTATCTAGTTGTTCTAAATAGTCCACTTTAAAGCCATAGCGACTCAGTTGCTTGTGCATTTGTGAAAGAGACAAAGCAGATGAAATTGTGGCATACAGTTGGGCGGCAATTTTGCGTTGATTGGGCGTCAAATTGAGATTGCGTGAACTCATGGCAAGACCATCTTTTTCGCGAATGGTTGTACCAGCTACAATTTCAATCGGCAGGAAAAAGGCTTCAACCATTTGTTTGATAAGGGTCAGTTGTTGGTAATCTTTTTCACCAAAATAGGCTTTTGTGGGTTGAATGATATGAAATAATTTCATAACGACGGTTAAAACACCATCAAAGTGCCCCACTCTGTGCTTTCCGCAGTAGTTTTGGCTTAATTCTTTCTCCGTTAGGGAAAATTTATAGTCATCGGGATAAATCTCAGCATACTCGGGCAAGAACACACAGCCAACGCCTGCATTTTTAAGTTTCTCTAGGTCTTTTTGCAATAAATCTGGGTAATTTTGCAAATCATTATTGTTGTCAAATTGTGTAGGATTGACAAAAATACTGACAATCGTGTGCTGATAATCTTCAATAGATTTTTCCACAAGAGACAAATGCCCTGCGTGCAAAGCCCCCATGGTCGGTACAAAGCCGATTTGTTTGTCTTGTAAACGACTGCGGTAGCGTTGAAAATGTGCTATAGAATGAATAATTTTCATGTGTAACTCTCCTTTGGGGATGGAAATATTTGCTGCTTAACTTCGTTATGGTATTGATTAAAAGCAGCGAGCATTTGTTGCTCTAAGTTAAGGTAATGCTTAACAAACTTGGGTTTAAAATCTGTGCTCATGCCCAGCATGTCTTGCAAAACAAGCACTTGCCCATCGGTGCTCTTACCCGCACCAATTCCAATAGTAATAATAGCCAATGATTGGGTGATTTTTGCCGCTAATGCTGAGGGCACACATTCCAAAACTATGGCAAAACAACCTGCTTTTTGTAGTTTTATCGCCTGTTTGAGTAGCCTTTTTTCTGCCTTTTTGTCTTTTCCCTGAACTTTGTATCCACCCAAAGCATTGACGGATTGTGGTGTTAGACCCAAATGCCCCATCACGGGAATACCTGAGTTCACACAATTTTTGATTAACTTTTTATTGCCAGCATAGCCTTCAAGTTTAATGGCATGAGCTCCTGCCTTCATGAGTTTTTCTACTGCTTGCATATTTTTACTTAATGATTTTCGATACGACAAAAAAGGCAAATCCGCAACAATAAACTTGTCCGTTGCACCTTTGGCAACCGCTGCCACATGATGTGCCATCATTTTGCAAGAAATTGGCAAGGTGGAATGTTGCCCGTGCATAACCATTGCCGCAGAATCACCGACCAAAACCATCTCAACTTGAGACTGGTTTATAATTTTAGCAAAGCTATAATCATAACAAGTCAGCATCGAAATTGGCTTATTGTCTTGTTTCATTTTCAGTAATTGATTGATATTCATACAACACCTTTGCTTTGTTTGTTATTTTTTGGAGAAGATGACGTTGCATCTGTAGCACTTTGATAAGATGCCAGCTTAAGAAAACTTTTATAAACGCCTTCTAATCTGTTTTTTTGCAATACTGATAAATGTTTTGAAATTGTCGAAAAGTCACCGCGTTGCAGTGGACCTGTTATTGATTTTTGTGGGTCTTTAATAAAATTCAGGGTGTTTTGCAACAGATAAGGAAACAAAATATCTTTCGGCAGTTGGTATTCTTGCAGTTGTTGCGATGTTTCTCGCATTAAAACTTGGGTAAAGTTCCCTGCCATCACACACATGGCATGATAAAACGCCTTATGACAAGCAGATATGCTATAGCTTGGGTTTGTTAATTGTGGAAACAGTGTCTTGAAGTTGACCTTCTCATCACAAACAAAAGGCATACTTTCATAAGTTTTTAAATCATAATGATGTTGCCCAAAAGTCATCAAAGGGTGGCATCCTTTCACTTGTTTATGTGACAATACCCCAGAAAAATGCACCAAAGTTTTACTTTTAAGAAAAGTATAATGGTTGACCAAAGGGATAATCGCATCATCACTGATGAGCAAAAGTACACAGCTAGAGTGTTCAACCAGCGATTTCAGTTCAATGCTTTGGCGACGATGCCAGCGATTGAAACGCACACCTTTGGCATTGAAATAATAAGCAAAATGCCGAGCAACTTTGCCATCACCAATGATGGTGTACTTTATATTAGGTACCTGTCGATTCACAGATCAAGTCCTCAAAAGTTAAAATTTAATAAGTTAAGTCACCGTTCACAAATGAATCGGTGCTTTTATAGCTTGTTTTGCATTATAATGTTCAAAACTGAATAAGCAATGAATAATAAAATAATGAATAAGATAACAACAAAACACGATATCCACAAGATGTACCAAGAGTCGGTACAATGTGTTGAGGCTGAAATTGATTTTATCCAAGCAACATATAAACAAATTCGTGGCAATGATGCCCGCTATTTGCGAGAGGATTTTTCAGGCACAGGGCAAACATCGGGTGAATGGGTGCAGCGACACCCCAAAAACAAAGCATGGGCCATAGATGTAGATGAAGAAGTTTTAGCTTGGGGTAAAGAAAATGTATTAACACGACTAAAAAAGCACAATAATTTAAACTACATAAAAGCAGATGTTCGTCATTCAGAAATCAAGCAGATGGACATAATTATTGCCATGAATTTCAGTTATTTTTTGTTTATGGACAGAAAAACCATGATTGACTATTTTGTTAGCGTAAAAAACTCGTTAGAACCGACAGGCATTTTCTTTTTGGATGCTTTTGGCGGCTATGAAGCTGCCAAAGAACTAACCGAAGAACGGCAATGCGATGGTTTTACTTATATTTGGGAACAACACAGTTTTAATCCGATTAATTCACAAATGCAATGCTATATCCATTTCAAAACAGATGATGGCACAGATTATCACCGAGCATTTTCCTACTATTGGCGGTTGTGGACTTTACCTGAAATTCAAGAAATGCTCGCTGAAGCAGGTTTTTCTCAAGTTGATGTCTACTGGGAAGGCGCTGATGACAAGACAGGCGAAGGAGATGGCATCTTCAAAGCCACAAAACATGGTACAGCAGATGCAGGCTGGGTATGTTACATAGCTGCTCTGCCCTAGGAGCTTGTCCGAGAATAGAGAACCTACTGCGGAAAAGGTGAATTTGGGCAATTTTCCACCTGATTCTCGTCAAATAGGGCTACTATTCTCCTCAAATCATGCAAAAACTTG
>CAZQMH010000225.1:0-4642 GCA_964594435.1 uncultured Alcanivoracaceae bacterium | reverse complement strand
TGTTCATCGGTAGCGAAGCCGATGATGGCTCCAGGATAAATTTTGGTTAATTTTTTAGCATTTTCATCGGTATGAATGATTTTATAAAGTAATGACTGGCTAAAGTTTAATTGTTTAAAGATGCTAGAAAGGGTTTGCCCTTTTTTGACCGTAACGAGCTTCCATTTTGTTGCCTCTGTGACAAGGTCGGTTGCCATTAAATTGATCAGTGGTTTTGTGGGGATAGCGAAAGAACGGCTCTTTAAGTCTGCTAGTTTTTCTGTAGAGTTGTCGGTTTTTGGGATGGAAAAAGCATACAAAAGCGTGAGAGCCAGTACTGCAACGAGGACAATAAAGGGTGATTTTTTGAGGTTTTTACCTTTTTTGTAGCTGCTGTTGCTATTTTTATAGACCGCTTGGGCGTGTTTTTTACTCAAAATAGTTGAAATAGAATGAATCAACGCATAAAGATATATTAGTTTTGGGTTTTCGTCAATAGATGCTATCCTTTAATTCAAAATTTCAGTTAAAATAGACCACCTTTTTGTCAATCACAGGATACTAACATGTCAATTCAAGAATCATTAGATTTGCTTACTCGTGGCACGCAAGAGGTTATCAAGCTCGAAGAGTTGCAGGATAAACTCAAAAAAGGCAAACCATTGCACATCAAAGCTGGTTTTGACCCAACGGCACCAGATTTGCATATTGGTCATACGGTTTTGATTAATAAAATGCGGCAATTTCAAATGCTTGGACATGACGTTACTTTTTTAATTGGTGACTTTACGGGCATGATTGGTGACCCAACGGGTAAAAATGTTACACGCAAAATCCTCACCCGCCAACAGGTTGAGGAAAATGCCAAGACTTATGAAAAACAAATTTTCAAGATTTTAGACAAAGACAAAACCAAAATTGCCTTTAACTCCACTTGGATGAACAAACTTGGTGCAGCGGGCATGATTGATTTAGCGTCACGCTACACCGTGGCACGTATGCTCGAACGTGATGATTTTTCCAAAAGATTTGGCAATCAACAACCCATCGCCATTCACGAGTTTATGTATCCTTTGGTGCAAGGTTATGATTCGGTGGCAATGCAAGCCGATGTCGAATTGGGCGGGACAGATCAAACCTTTAATTTATTGATGGGTCGCACCTTGCAAGGTCAATACGGACAAGAACCGCAAGTGGTGATGACAATGCCGCTTTTAGAAGGCTTGGATGGCGTGCAAAAAATGTCGAAATCTTTGGGGAATTACATTGGGATTGAGGATGCACCCAATGATATGTTTGGCAAAATCATGTCGATAAGTGATGATTTGATGTGGCGTTATTTTGATTTATTGAGTTTTAAATCAAACAGTGAAATTGGCAGTTACAGACAAGCCATGCAAGAGGGAAAAAACCCGCGTGACATTAAATTTATACTGGCTTTGGAAATTGTTGAGCGTTTTCATAACCAACAAGCCGCCAATGAGGCCTTAGCTGGCTTTAAAAATCAATTCCAAAAAGGAGCCATTCCTGATGACATTGCCGAAATTGACATTAAAGCTGGTGATAATAATGAAATAGGTTTGCCTTTATTGCTAAAAACAGCAGGATTATGCGTCAGCACATCGGATGCCATGCGCATGATTAAGCAAAATGCCGTCAGCATTAATGGTGAAAAAGTTAAAAATCCGAAACAAGTGATAACGGCGGGTACACAAGCTGTTTTTCAAGTCGGCAAGCGAAAATTCGCTAAAGTTACGGTGGTTTAAGCTGTACCCAAATCTTTAGACATAAAAAAAGCGGAAATAAATTCCGCTTTTTTTTGTTTGCAAAAGTGTATTAACGCTTGGAGAATTGAACCGCACGTCTGGCTTTGCGTAAGCCAACTTTCTTTCTTTCTACTTTACGGGCATCACGGGTTAAGAAACCTTCGGCTCGCAATGGTTTTCTTAATTCTTCATCGCTTTCAAGCAAAGCACGAGCAATACCAAGACGAATCGCACCAGCTTGTCCTGTCATACCACCGCCACTAACGGTACATTTGATATCCCATTGGTCGTTCATGTCGAGTTTTTCAAAAGGTTGAACAACAATCATGCGTGATGTGTCACGACCGAAATAGTCTTCGATTGATTTGCTGTTGATAGATATTTTTCCAGATCCAGGTGTCAAAAATACACGTGCAACTGAAGATTTACGTCTGCCTGTTCCATAATATTGATTGTTAGCCATAATTATTTCCTACCTATTTCTAATTTTTGCGGTTGTTGTGCTTCATGTGGGTGGTTTGGTCCAGCATAAACTTTAAGTTTACGATACATGGTACGACCCAGTGCGTTTTTAGGCAACATGCCTTTTACCGCAGTTTCGATGACTTTTTCAGGGTGTTTTTGCAATTGTTTTTCTAAAGATATAGATTTAAGATTGCCGACATAACCTGTATGCTTGTAGTAAATCTTGTTTTTCATTTTGTTGCCTGTTACGGCAAGTTTTTCTGCATTGACGACAACGATGTAATCGCCAGTATCAACATGCGGGGTGAATTCAGGTTTATGCTTGCCACGTAAACGGCGAGCAATTTCAGTCGCCATGCGACCTAATATGACATTTTCAGCGTCGATGATAAACCATTCGCGTTTGATTTCATCAGCTTTTGCACTAAAAGTTTTCATTATAACTCCAATAGTTGGTTACGTGAGTGAACTAAGATTTATTGGCATTACTTTTGCTCAAACACTTGATTATATTACTTGTTTTAATAAATTTAATAAAAAGGATTAAGTTTCTACTGAATTTAAGGAGCGGGAATATTACTTAAATTGAGCACAAGATGCAACAATTAATCCGTAATATTCCCGTAATAGTGAGGAAAATGGTGGGTTTTGTTTAAATTACCAAATTTTGACTCTTTTTTCGGGTGGAAGATACATTTTGTCGCCTTTCTTTACATTGTAGAGTTTAAGAAAGGGAGGAAAGTTTCTTAACGGACCATTGCCACGAAATTCGGCTGGTGAATGTGGGTTGGTTGCGACTTGTTGCAACAGGGCTTCATCGCGCATCTTAGCACGCCACACTTGTGCCCAACCAAAGAAAAATCGTTGCTCGGCACTTAAACCATCAATAATATTGTTCTCAGGGTGAGCGTTTTTGAAGGCTTTATAAGCGATGGTCACACCACTAAAATCACCAATATTTTCGCCTTGGGTCAATTCGCCATTGACGTGAGCTTTGCCATCAAGTACCTTAAAATTATTGTATTGCTCAATTAATAGAGCGGTTTTTTGCTTAAACTTCTTGCGGTCTTCATCACTCCACCAGCTATTGAGGTTACCTTCGCCATCAAATAATGAACCTTGGTCATCAAATCCATGTCCCATTTCGTGCCCAATAACGGCTCCAATGCCACCATAATTAACCGCATCATCGGCTGCAAAATTGAAAAAAGGTGGTTGCAGGATTGCCGCAGGAAAGACAATTTCATTTTTTGTTGGGTTGTAATAGGCGTTGACCGTTTGTGGATTCATGCCCCATTCGGTGCGGTCAACAGGAGTGCCTAACTTATTGCGGTTGCGATTAATTCGCCATTTTGCAATATTGTTCATGTTTTCAAATAATTTATTTGCAGAAATATGCAGTGTCGAATAGTCTTTCCACTTGCTTGGATAACCGATTTTAGGTTCAAATTTTGACAATTTATCCAAAGCCTTGACTTTGGTTGCTTCGCTCATCCAGTCCAGATTTTTTATACTTTCACCATAGGCTGTACGTAAATTTTCAATCATTTTTTGCATACGTTGTTTGGCTTGCGGTGGAAAGAATGTTTTGACATAAATCTTGCCAACCAGCTCGCCAGTACCGCCATTTACGGTATTTATGGCGCGTTTCCAACGCGGTTCTTGTTCGGTTGTGCCACGTAAAACAGTACCATAAAATTTAAAACTCTCAAGCTCAAAATTCTTAGGCAAAACACCAGCAGAAGCATTGATTAACTTCCAACGGTAATAATTTTTCCAATCAGCAAGAGAAGTTTGTTTAATAAGTTTGTTGAGGTGTTCAATATAACTTGGTTGAGCCACAATGACTCTTTTGGCTTTGCCTGCTTTTTGATTTTTTAGCCACAAATTTGTGTTGATATTGGGTAGCATTGCTTGAAACTGCTCCAATGTTTTTGGATTGTAGGCTTTTTGTGCATCTCGTGTTTCAACGTTGGTCCAATGACCTTCGGCAATTTTTGTTTCCAATGCCATGATGCTTTTTGCCGATTGTGCTGGCTTGGCAAAATGTGCATTTTTGAATTGATTTGTTATCATCTCCAAGTATTTGGCACGAATTTTTTGGTATTTTTCGCCTTGGTTAAAATAATAATCTCTTTCTGGCAATCCCAATCCCGATTGCCCAATATAAGTGGTGTAACTTTTTGAATCTTTCAAATCAACATAGACGTACAGCGATAATGGAGCCGATACATACAAACCAGCATACGCCATGTAGTCATTTAAGTCATCGGTATTTTTAATGGCATCAATTTTAGCCAAATCCTTATCTAAAACACTGAGACCTAATGCTTCAATACGGTCGGTATCCATATAGCTGCGGTATAAATCACCAATTTTTTGTTCATCACTGTCTACTGGATAGGTGTTTTTGGCGAGTTCATCAACGATGT
>CAZQMH010000224.1:0-4664 GCA_964594435.1 uncultured Alcanivoracaceae bacterium | reverse complement strand
CACGCCGACCCAAGTAGCCTTTTTCGCTGACTCGGACTTCAAACCAGGTGGGCAAACCTTGAATATTCGAGGGAAAAATATTTTTTGCCGAAACGGGAATGCCCAGACGAAACACGGCTTTGGCAAAGAGATTGTTGGCACTGGCAGAGCCCGAACCATTGATGTTGGCAAATAGGATAACAAAATCGTTGACTGCTGAGATTTTATTCATACTTTATCGTCCTGCTTTGGCTTCGTTTAGTAAAAATTTGCGCATATCCCATGCACCTGTCGGGCAGCGTTCAGCACATAATCCACAATGCAAACAGACATTTTCATCCTTGACCATCACACGTTTGGTTTTGAGTGAGCCTGAGACGTACAAATCTTGTTCTAAATTGTCGGCTGGCATTTTTAAATGTTGGCGTAATAAGTCTTCTTCTTCGTTTTCGATAAAATTTATGCAACTGGTGGGGCAAATATCCTCACAGGCATCGCATTCGATGCAGCGGTCTTTTTCAAAAACAGTTTGCACGTCACAATTCAGGCATCGCAGGGTTTCATTGAGGCCTTGTTCGAGGGAAAATCCTTTCTCCACTTCGATTTTCATGCTGCTTAATGCCACCGATGTCTCCACATGTTCAACGACATGACGCTTGTCACTGGATATGGGTGCATTATAAAGCCAATCGTGGAAGCCCATTTTTTGACTGATGAGGGTGACGCCAGGATTGGGACGGTCTGTGGTGTCTTGTCCGTGACAATATTTGTCAATAGAAATAGCGGCTTGGTGTCCGTGTGCCACCGCAGTAATTACATTTTCTGGCCCCCAAGCGGCATCGCCACCGACAAAGACATGAGGCAGAGACGTTTGAAAAGTAGTTTTATCAACTTCGGGCATGTCCCAATCATTAAATTCAATACCCAAATCCCGTTCTATCCATGGAAAGGCATTCATTTGACCCAATGCCATCAATACATCGTCGCAGGGCATAAAAACATCAGCTTGCCCTGTTGGTATAAGGCTTCTTTTGCCGTTTTCGTCGTATTCGGCTTTGACCAATTCAAACAGCATGCCCGCCAATTTGCCGTTCTCACAAACAAAGGCTTTGGGCGTATGGTTCTCAAACATGGGGATGCCTTCGCCTTGTGCATCTTTGATTTCCCACGGCGAGGCTTTCATGTCTGCTTTGGGGCTTCTAACCACAATTCTGACATCTTTACCGCCCAGTCGTATTGCCGTTCGGCAACAATCCATTGCGGTATTACCACCGCCTAATACCAGTACTTTTTCGCCTATTTTTTCGATATGTCCAAAAGCCACGCTTGCTAACCAATCAATTCCAAGATGCACATTGGCATCGGCTTGTTGGCGACCTTCTAATTTAGGTAAATCACGTGCTCGTGGTGCTCCTGTACCAATAAAAACGGCGTCATAATCTTGGGCAAGTACTTTTTTAAGACTTTTTATGCTTTTTTTGAAGTGCGTGCTAACGCCCATGTCCAAGATATAATTGACTTCTTCATCCAGCACCGATTCGGGCAAACGAAACGATGGTATTTGACTCCGCATAAAGCCACCACCTTTGTATTGCTCATCAAATAAATCAACGGTATAGCCCAATGGCATCAAATCCCGAGCAACGGTTAAGGAGGCTGGACCTGCTCCTATTAGGGCAACTTTTTTACCGTTTTTTTGTTTTGGGATAACAGGCATTCGGTGTGTAATGTCATTTTTGTTGTCAGCAGCGACACGTTTTAAGCGACAAATTGCCACCGGTTCTTCTTCCACTCGTCCGCGTCTACAGGCGGGTTCGCATGGTCTATCACAAGTTCGACCCAAGACGCCAGGAAAGACATTCGATTCCCAATTAATCATATAAGCATCATCAAAACGACCCGCACTTATCATGCGAATGTATTCAGGGACGGGCGTATGGGCGGGACAAGCGTATTGGCAATCAACGACTTTATGAAAGTAGTTGACGTCTTTGATATTGGTTTCTTTCATAGATTCTGCTCGATTGCAAAAAGCGAATAGTTACACGGCTTTCTGGGCTATTTTAATTAAGGATTGCAGGTCATCATTTTGAGCAATTTCTGACACGTGGTTTTGGAGTTCCATAATTTTTGTGATGCCAAGACGTTCCAGCTTGCTTAAATCAGGATGCCACACTTCTAAAATAAAGACTTTTCGCTCTTTATCTGAGCGGTTCCACGCTTCGTGTTCAAAACTGTCATCAAAAATCAAGACTTTACCATCCTGCCAATATTGCACTTCATCTCCGACTCGGATGGCACAATCAATTGGAATATCAAGACCCAAATGTACGGTTAATTTAATATTGGAAAGCCCAAAGTGTGGTTTTATTTCAGCCCCTGGTTGCAAAACAGACAAAAACGCTTCAGGTGCATTACCTGACAGTACAGGCAAGGGTAATTTTTGCAGTACTTTTTTGGTAACGGGGCATTTTTCTAATCGTTCGTGTTTGTATTGTCCAGCCTGAATAAGATGAATGGATGACCAATCATAAGAATCGGCCAAAGCATCCAGCCCTTCATTGCCTGTTATGGCACCATCAATATACGGTCGAACGGTAGATTTTTCTTGGTAAAGTGCTTCAAGTTCGGCTTTAATGGCTTGCCAATTATCTTCTAAATGGTGTTGCCAACTAAATCCTTGGGCATCGTAAAAGGGCACAGGCTCTAAATCGGGAAAAACATGATACGTCGGTCTTTGTAATTTATCAGCATATGACGGGGCTGAAATACCATGAAAAATATCAAGAAAACCGTACAAGCGAGTGCATTTGTCCTTATCGAAACCCAAGCAAATTTCATCCAGAGCTTTCTTTTGGCTGGCATATTTTATATCTCTTGCTAAATGATTGGCAATATTCGAGGCTTCTTGAATAAAAGGCAATTCCTCTTGGTTCATGTAGGCATTTTTTAGTTGGGGCGATTGTGCAAAAGCACTTTCTATCACTCGCAAGGCTTTTTTGGGTGAAACCTTGTACAAAGAAATGCCCATTAACAACACATCTAACATGATTTCAGGATGTGTGCGGTTGGCTTTTATGCCTTGTAAATAGGCTTTGACGGATTTCTTGAATTTGCCCAGTTTGTTGTAAATAATTCCCAAATTACGATTGAGGTTAATCTCACCTTTTTCAATTTTCAAGGCTTTTTTGAGAGTTTTCTTTGCATCATCCAATTGCCCTGCATTAAATTCTGATTGGGCTATTAAGGACAAGCAATAAACCTCTTTGGGGTTTTCTTGTACAATTTCCTTAGCGATATCTACGGCGATCTCAAAATTACCATTTTGTAGATTAACTTGAATGTCATCTACCGTTCTAACAGCTGTATTCATTATTTATTGTACCTGTATTTAATTTAAAAACTTATCAAATAATCCCATATACCATGCTCCTGCTCCGGCAGCGGCTGCCAAAACAAGAAGGGTAATGAGCCACTTGGCGGTATTGCCACTACTGGAGTCTTGGGCAGCGGGTGGTGCTGTTTTTGCAGGCTTGGCTTGGCTTGTTGGTGCGGCATCTGACATCGGTGCACCAGGTGCCTGAATGAGAAAACGGATATTGTCTAGTTTTACCTCATCACCTATGTTGAGTTTTTGTTTGGTGATTTGCTTGCCATTGACAAAAGTGCCATTGGAGGAGTCTAAATCTTCAATTTCCAGTCCGTCTGCCAAAACCGAAATAAGGGCATGTTTGCGTGAAATACCATCGACATTGACAAAAATATCATTCTCAGAATGTCTTCCAAGACTGGTTTTGCCACGTAATGGGAAAGTTTTGCCAAAATACACGCCAGATACCCCACGTAAGACATATTTGGGTAATGCCATGCGAATACGGGTTTTGTTATCATCTTTTTTAGCAGCATTGCCACTTTCTATTTTGCAATGAACTTGAGAAATAATCATTAAATCACCGACACGCACTTCGCGTGAATCTTTGACTAATCTGCCATTCACCGATGCCATGCAAGCAGGTGTTTCTATTTTCAAAGCATAATCTTCACCGTCTTTGATTAGCGTTGCATGAACATCATGCATGCTTTTATCTTTGATTGTAATCATGGCCTTGTCTGAACTTCCAATAGTAAAACTGTCACCAATCAGTTCAAAATCTTTATGTTCTTTATGAGGAAATACTAATTTCATATATGTTGTCCGCTTATTAATTATAATTTTGCAAAATTATACCAAGAACTGCACTAATACTTAAAGCATAAATCGCATATTTAGTGGCTTTATTCTATTCCAATGATATAATTCTCAGCCAATTTCTACTAAGAGTTGTTATTTCTGCCTCTAAACGAGTCAAAATCAGCTTTAGGTCAATTTTTTAAAATTAAATAAAAGTGATAATTATATGAAAATATTAGTTGCTATAAAACGCGTAGTTGATTTCAATGTTCGCGTGCAAGTAAAGCCAGATGGTAGCGGAGTGGCTACCGATGGCGTCAAGATGAGCATCAACCCTTTTGATGAAATCGCTATCGAAGAAGCCTTACGCATCAAAGAAGCAGGAAATGCGACCCAAGTGGTGGTTGTAACAATTGGCAGCAATGATGCTCAACAACAATTAAGAACGGCTTTGGCAATGGGAGCCGACAGAGCTATTTTGGTAGAATCCAATGCCGAAGTTCAAGCCTTAAAA
>CAZQMH010000223.1:0-4670 GCA_964594435.1 uncultured Alcanivoracaceae bacterium | reverse complement strand
TATTTTGCCATTTTTCCCATAAATTCCATTCTTGCATGAAATATTCAGGCTAGCAATCGAGATTTGGGTAAATTTATTGTAACTGCTCGCACCTACCGTCATTGCCGCGAAGGCGGCAATCTCATAAATAATAATTACAATAGTTGGTAAATATAAAGCCCTTCACCATAGAGATTCCTGCCTGCGCAGGAATGACGGTGTGAGTTGTTACAATTTATTTATCAATATTTTCATTAAACTGAAAGTTGACTAATTTTATACCTGAGTTGATTTTTTGTACAGGTGCAAGATAAGTTTGGTTGGTTAATGTTATATTTTTAATGAAATATGGTGCATTTAAATTGGATTGGGCCATTAATTTTGCCGTTATTGGCAAACTTATATCTTGTTGACCTTCTGCCAACCAGCTGGCTGCCATTGTCATGGCAATGGGTTGCAATTGCCCTGTTTTGTTGCTACCCATGATAACACCACGGACTTCATATCGCCCTGCGACACCGACATTGACGCCAATTTTTAGTTTGTTATTGGCGAGTGTGAGCTTGTTGGTAAATTCGGCACTGTTGAGATTAACGGCAAAACTGGTTTGGGCATCACGCATTATTTCTGTGTTTTGGTCATGACCTTTGGCAAAAACATGAACTTGCCACAGACCTTGTGCTAAACCTTGCGTGCCCACAGCAGGAAGGCTGGCTTGGAAACTGCCATCTGCTTGTTGGCTGAATTTGAGTTCTCCCAAGACCGTTCCATCAGGACGATTGATGTAGCCTTGTAAATTGGCAGCTATTTTTGTTTCGCCTTGTTGCAAAGTTGTTGTTATTTGAATGTCTTGGTTGGCATTAAATGTAGATTCTTTGGCATTCAAGCTTAAAACATAAGGACTTTGCGGTTCAAAAACATGCACCACAAATGGCATATCACCTGTAGCTGTGGCAACTTTTAAGTTAAGTTTGCCTGCTTGAGTTTGTACTTTTAGGGCGATGGAGTTATCGGAAAACATGGCTCCTGTGGCCTTTAGTTCTTCACTGTCTGCAAACACATCAATATTTTTTTCTTCACCATTATTTAAGATTGTAATGGCAGCAGCAGTAAGCTGTACAGATTTATCGTTGCTTAGAGGGCTGATGCGAATGATGGTAGTGCCGCCTGTTACGGGCAATTCGATGCCTGAGGCTAATTGAGTGCCTGTGGAGTCAAGCCAGTATTGTTTGGAATGTTCGACAAAGGGCTTGGTTGCGAAGTCTAAATTTTCATTGGCATCAAGCTTGTAGCTAAAGCTTACCGTTTGGTGATTGTTATTAACTTGTGGGGTTAATATTTCACCAGAAAAAAGTGATGATGCTTTGTTGTTACTGACTTCATTGACCCATTGTGCTTTTGGGGCGGCGTTTGCACTGACAATAAAAGTACAGGCGAAAAGTGCGGTTATTAATTTGTTTGTTTTCATGGTGTGCTCCTTAAATGTCGTTGCGAAGAATGCTGTCTAAACCAAAGCACTGTCTGCGTGATTGGTTGTGGCTTAAAGGTTCAGAACCGTTGGTGTAGGAAGTATCTCTGAACCAAACATTGCCTGCACCTTCTTGTGATGAACAATCTAAAAAGCCATCGGAACACGAATCTAGCCAATTCTGCGTAATTTCCAGCCCAACATTTAAGTGGTAACCACCACAATAACTATCAGCATCCCAAACAGCCGTTTCAACATCCGTACCAACCACTGCCCAAAAACCTTTTGGCAAGGATGGACGACCGCTAGAACCATTCAACCATGAACCGTTGTAATAATCCATCCACGAGGTTTGTTGCATTTTTACCGCATTACTTTTGTATCCCATTAACCAGCCTAATGCCGATTCAAAAACATTGCCTTGCATCACCGCATTGGCCAAAGGTGTGCCTTTGGATGAGGGAGCAAGAGCATTGACCCAACTAATGGTGTTAATGATTTTTGGGTAACGTGCATCCCAAGTTGGGTTTGACATAATCCAGCGGATTACATTGCCTCCATTGGAATGGGTGATGACAACCATATCGGTAATGCCCTTGGAATCAATAAAGGTGGTTAATTGATCAGCTAAACATCCAGCAGCGGTACTTTCCCACATGTATTGTTCAAAATCACAGTTGATAACAACATAATTGCTTGAATTTGGCAATCCTGCTGCAATTGAATTAACCATGCCCCATTGCCAGTAATCAGCAGCAGCATCTGTTTGATGACCTGTTCCGTGAACCAGTGCTAGACCAGTTACGGCAGATACTTGACTTAAATAAAATAACGATACAACAATCGCTAAACGAATTAATTTCATTGGTTTCTCTCCTAATATATTTACAAATCCCGATAAACGAAGCTAGGAGCTTGTCCGAGAATAGGTAATCTATTCCAGAAAAGCTGAATTTGTGCTATTTCCCGCTTTTTCTCGGCAAATAGCGGTGCTATTCTTCTCAAAAAACCGAAAAATAGCCCTAAATCCAACTTTCCTTCACTACGATTCCTATTCTCGGACAAGCTCCTAGGAATTGAACCAATTATCAATTTGTCCCCATATGCTTAACATTTCCGAGTCGCACGAGATTATAGTTACATTTGCAACAAAATCAAACGTTTGTTTGATTTTTCAATAAAAATTCTTAATTCAAGGGTTTTTTTATTTTCTAAGTGACAAGTCTTGCTTGCATTGCTACAGTGACGAGCATGACAGAAATAAGCTCTCTTTTTAATGCGATTGTTGCAGGTTTTATGGCACAGTCATGGCTACAGATGGTGGCTGTTATTTGTGCCATTCTTTACCTTGTTTTGGTTGTGCGGGAAAACATTTGGTGTTGGTTTTTTGCTTTTGTAAGCACGGCTTTGTTTATTTATGTCTTTCATGCGGTGGCTTTGTTTTCGGAATCTTTATTGAATATTTACTACCTTGTTATGGCGGTTTATGGTTGGTGGCAGTGGCGACAAAAAGAGTCGAAAATTCCCCTAAAAATTCAAAGATGGCAGGTTAAAACGCATGGAATTATCCTGCTCTTGAGTTTAGTTTTGACGCCATTTTTGGGCTATTATATGGCATCAGTCGGAGCGGCATTTCCTTATTTGGATGCTTTTGTTGCCATTTTATCGGTCATTGCTACGATTATGGTGGCTAAAAAAGTCTTTGAAAACTGGTATTATTGGTTGTTGATTGATAGCCTTTCGATTTATTTGTTTTGGCAAAAGCAGTTGTATTTTGTAGCGGCTTTGTATATTATTTATATTGTCTTAATCTTTGTTGGCATCAAGGCATGGAACAAAATAGAGCAAAGCCAGTAATAATAAAATACTGGCTTTGACATAAAGCGTGTCGATAGGCGTTTCTATAAGCGTTGAATAATTGCATCGGTAAACTCGGCTGTTTTGGCGGAGCCACCTAGATCACCTGTAAGGCGGTCTTTATCGGTGAGTACACCACGAATAGCTTGGCGAATTTTTGTGGCTTTATCCGCCATATTCATGTGTTCCAACATCAATGCCGCAGCGAGCACTAAGGCTGTTGGGTTGGCAATTTTCTTACCAGCAATATCGGGAGCAGAACCGTGTACAGCTTCAAATATTGCCGAATCTGTGCCAATATTGGCACCTGGTGCCATGCCTAATCCGCCGATCAGCCCTGCACATAAATCCGAAATAATATCACCAAACAGATTGGTGGTGACAATAATGTCAAACTGTTGAGGATTCATCACCAATTGCATACAAGTGTTATCAACAATTAGCGTATTAAACTCAATTTGTGGGTAATCTTTAGCAATTTCTTGCGAAACTTCTAAAAATAAGCCCGATACGGTTTTCATAATGTTGGCTTTATGCACCGCGGTGACTTTTTTTCTGTTGGCTTTGGTAGCGATGTCAAAAGCATAACGAATAATATTTTCACAAGCTTCACGGGTGATAACAATTTCTGCTTTAGCAACCGTACGATCTTCATTGATGAATTGCCCTTCTTGGCGATAAGCTCCTTCGGTATTTTCTCTGACTGTAATAATATCAATATTATCAAACTTGGATTTTGTGCCCGGAAAAGTAATGGCAGGACGGATATTGGCATAAAGTTTAAAGTGGCGACGTAAGGCAACATTGATGGAGCTAAACCCTTTGCCAATTGGCGTGGTCAATGGTCCTTTGAGGCAAATTTTATTCTTGGCAATGGTATCCAATGTGGTTTGTGGCAATAATTCGCCGTGTTTTTCGTACGCCATGAGACCAGCATCCACATGTTCGTATTGCAGATTTGCTCCAACGGCATCTAATACCCGCAAAGTGGCTTCCATAATTTCAGGCCCGATGCCATCACCATTAATAATTGTTATTTTATTACTCATATTTGTTTTGTCTGTTGTAAAATCATGCAACATTATACAAGCAATCGTTAAAATGAATAAGAAAATTGTGGTAATTACTTCATCTCGGGCAGATTATTCGCACCTTTATTGGGTGTTGAAAGGATTAGAGTCAAACGCATCAATTGATTTGCATATTTTGGCATTTGGACCACATCTTTCTCCACAATTTGGTAATACTTGGCAACAAATACGTGCAGATGGTTTCAGCCAAATTAAAACTATCGAAAGTTTGCTTTCATCCACTACCGATGTTGGCATGGCGAAATCATTGGGGTTGGCAATCTTAGGCATCAGCG